>DATAQP010000573.1:0-2875 GCA_036264595.1 Allostellaceae bacterium | reverse complement strand
CGCGCAAGCGGCGCAGCTTCTCGGCCTCGCGCAGCGATACCGCATGGATATAAGCGACAAGCTCGTCGGTGAGAGTAATCTGGCGCGACATGGAATCCTCGTGAAGATGGGGAACCTCGTGACGATGACGGGATGTCGGGCGTCAGGCGCTCGGTTTCCATGGGCCTTCGACCGGAAAGGCCTCGTCGGCGCCCGGCCAGGGCGGCATGGTCGTGCCGATAACGACCAGCGTCTCCGCGCCGTCGCAGCGGAACTGGAAATGCGTGCCGACCGGAATCGACAGCGACGTTCCGGGGACCAGCTCGACGATCTCCTCGTGTCCGGCGAGACGCCGCCAGATCCGCCCGCGCCCGGCGGCGACGTACCAGAGCTCGTCGACGCTGCGATGCGCCACCGCCTTCGCCACGCGATGGGCGGGCAGGGAGAAACTCGCCATGCTGCCGCGCGCCGAGCGGCACAGCACGCGCACCTCGGAGCCGTCCGGCGCGATGATTTCGGGCGCGGCGGCGCTTCGCTTGGTCTCGAAACTCATGCCGCCCATCCTCCGGGCCGGCGGCAGGGAATGCAAGCGTGCCATGCGCCGCCCAAGGCTTGCGGCTGGTGTCGTTCCGGAGGGACAATACGCCGCCTTGTTCGGCTTTCGCGAGGGTAGGGGATGTATTTCGACAGCCGGCTCTGGCGACTGACGCGCGGCGCCCGCGGACGCATCGCGGCTGCCGTCGCCATCGGCCTGCTGGCCTCGGCGGTCGGCATCGCCCGCTTCGTCTTTCTCGGCTGGCTGCTGGCGCTCGTCTTCCGCGCCGCGCCGCTCTCCGCCCTCATCCTGCCCGCCGCGCTGACCGCCGGCGCGGTGCTGTTGCGCGGCTGGCTCGAGCATCTCCGTACGATGGTCGCCAACCGCACCGCCTCGCGCATCCAGGCGGTGCTGCGCGGGCAGCTCTACGACAAGGTGACGGCGCTCGGCCCCGCCTGGTTCGCCGGCGAGCGCACCGGCGGCATCATGCTCGCGGTCGTCGACGGCGTCGAGCAGCTGCAGACCTTCTTCGGCCAGTATCTGCCGCAGCTCTGCGTCTCCGCCCTGACGCCGCTGGCGATCTTTGCCTTCATCGCCTGGTGGGACGTGCCGGTCGCCGCGGTGATGCTGGTCTTCGCGCTGCTCGGCCTCGTCCTCCCCTCCGCCTTCCATCGCTGGGACCGACGCGCCAGCATGTCCCGCCAGCAGGCCTTCAAGGCGTTCGGCGCCGAGCTGCTCGACGGCATCCAGGGCCTCGCCACGCTCAAGGCCTTCGGCCAGAGCACCGCCTATGCGCGAACCCTGGCGGCGCGCGCCCGCGATCTCTCGAACAGCACGATGCAGCTTCTGGTCACCAGCCTGGTGACGCGCGGCGTCACCGATATCGGCATCGCCGTCGGCGCCGCTACCGCTCTCGGCCTCGGCGCCTGGCGCGTCTCGCACGGCCTGATGAGCATGGAGGCGCTGCTCATCGTGCTGATGGCGGGGACCGAGATCTTCCGGCCGCTGCGCGATCTGCGCTCGGTGCTGCATCAGGGCATGGTCGGCCAATCGGCATCCGTCGCCATCAACGAGCTGCTTGCCGCGCCGGTGGCGATGCCGGCGACCGGCGCCTCGCATGCGACCGAGGCGCTGGCCCCGACGATCGAATTCAACGACGTTCGCTTCCTCTATCCCGGGGGGCGGCGCGCCGCGCATGACGGTCTCGCCTTCGCCGTCGCCGCCGGCGAGCGCGTCGGCATCGTCGGGCCGAGCGGCTCGGGCAAATCGTCCATCACGCGTCTGCTGCTGCGGCTCTACGACCCGCAAGGCGGCGCGGTGAAGATCGGCGGCCGCGATCTGCGCACGCTCGACCCGGAAGAGATCCGCGCGCAGATCGCCGTCGTCCAGCAGGACACTTATCTCTTTCACGGCACGATCGAGGAGAATCTGCGCCTCGGCAAGCCGGAGGCGAGCACGGCGGAGCTCGAGGCGGCGGCGCGCGCCGCCAACGCGCATGATTTCATCCTGGCGCTGCCCAACGGCTACGCGACAATGATCGGCGAGCGCGGCGCCAAGCTGTCGGGCGGCCAGCGCCAGCGCCTCGCCATCGCCCGCGCGCTGTTGCGCGACGCGCCGATTCTCATTCTCGACGAGGCGCTCTCGGCGGTCGACGCCGAGAACGAGGCGGTGATCCAGAAGGCGCTCGACCGGCTGATGACGGGGCGGACGACGCTCATCCTGGCGCATCGTCTCTCCAGCGTCATCGCTGCCGATCGCATCCTCGTCGTCGAGCACGGGCGGGTGGTCGAAAGCGGCAAGCACGATGCGCTGATCCGCCGCGACGGCCCGTATCGCCGCCTGATGGGCGCGCAGGCCGAGGAGCTCGGCGATGCCGCGGCGCCGCGCGCCGCGCGCGCCGAGGAGGGTATCCGCGAGGAGCGTATGGCCGCCGATCTGCCCGGTTATGTCGACACCGACCCGGCGGCGGAGCCGGCCGATGCGATCCTGCGCGCCGACGATCTCGGCTGGGGGCCGACGCTGCGCGCACTGATCGGCTTCATCCTGCCCTACCGCCGCTTGCTGGCGATCACCGTCGTCTCCGGCATCGGCCGCGTCGCCGCCTTCATCGCCGTCGGCATCATCGGCGCGCTGATCGTCGCCGCGGTGCGCTCGCACACGCCATATGACGGGCTCCTGCTCGCTCTCCTCGTCGTGGCCCCGTTTGCCGGCTTGCTGCACGGCCTCGAATCCGGACTCGCCCACGACATGGCCTATCGGCTGCTCGCCGATATGCGGATCGCGCTCTTCGCCAAGCTCGACGCGCTGGCACCTGCCTATCTGCTGCGCCGGCGCTCCGGCGATCTCGTCGGCCTGGCGACC
>DATAQP010000525.1:0-4861 GCA_036264595.1 Allostellaceae bacterium | reverse complement strand
CAGCACGGTCAGCGCGTTGATCAGGCGCTGGCTGAGGCGCGCGTAATAGGTCACCGACGGCAGCGGGCGCGGCCCGTCGGAGACCTCGCTCTCCGCCGGGAAATCGTAGAGGAGGAGGAGGTCGAGGTCGGAGGTCACCGTCATCTCGCGGCCGCCGAGCTTGCCCAGCCCGAGGACGGCGAACTCGCCGCCGGCGACATGGCCATGGGCGCGCGCGAACTCGGCGGTGACGGGCGGCAGCAATTCGTCGATCACCGTCTCGGCGAGGTCGGCGAAGGCGGTGCCCGCCGCATCGCCGCCGATGCGACCGCGCAGGATGTTGACGCCGATATGGAACTTGCGATCGTTGGTCCAGCGTCGCGCGACGTCGAGCACATCGCCGAAATCGCGGGCGGCGGCGAGGGCGCGCGACAGCTCGGCCGCAAGGGTCGCGCGGTCAGCGGGCGCGGCGAGAAAATCCGACGACAATACGCCATCGAGCAGGATCGGTTGACGGGCGAGCTGCTCGGCGAGGCGCGGCGCGCTGCCCATGATCTCGGCGATGAGCTCGAGAAGCGCCGGGTTGGCGTGCAGCAGCGAGAAGAACTGCACCCCGGCGGGCAGGCGGGCGATGAACTGGTCGAAGCGGGTGAAGGCGGAATCGGGGTTGGCCGTGCCGCCGAATGCCTTGAGCAGGGCCGGGATCAGCTCGGTCAGTATCTCTCTGGCGCGCTGGCTGCGGGTCGCGCGATAGCGTCCGTGATGCCAGCCGCGCACCGCCGCCGCCACCGCCTCGGGCTCGGCGAAGCCGAAGCCGTGCAGCGTCGCCAGCGTCTCGGGATCGTCCTCGATACCGGTGAAGACAAGATTGCCCGATCCGGCGAGGCTGGGCGCCTCCTCGAACAGGCGGGCGTAGTGTTTCTCGACCTGTGTCAGATGGTGCCGCAGATCGTTGGTGAAATCGTCGATCGCCGCGTAACCGAAGAAGATGGCGACTCGGCGCATACCCTCGCCGCCGGCAGGCAGGGAGTGCGTCTGCGCATCGTCGATCATCTGCAGCCGGTGCTCGACGCGGCGCAGGAATTCATAGGAGGCGATCATCTCGTCGGCGACGTGCCTTTTGATCCGGCCCGCATGGGCGAGAGCGAGCAACGCCTCGCAGGTGCCGGAAACGCGCAGCTCCGGCAACCGTCCACCCCAGATCAGCTGCTGGGTCTGGGCGAAGAACTCGATCTCGCGGATGCCGCCGCGGCCGAGCTTGATGTTGTGCCCGGCAATGGCGATACGGGCGCCGCCGCGATGCGCATTGATCTGCCGTTTGATCGAATGGATGTCCTGAATGGCGGCGAAATCGAGGTGCTTGCGCCAGAGAAACGGTCGCAATTCGCCAAGGAAGGCCTTGGCGGCGGCACGATCGCCAGCCACCGGGCGCGCCTTGATGAGCGCGGCGCGCTCCCAGTTCTGTCCGGCACTCTCGTAGTAGTTGAGAGCCGCCTCCACCGAGATCGCGGGTGGCGTCGAGGCCGGGTCGGGTCGCAGCCGCAAATCGGTGCGAAAGACGTAGCCATCGGCGGTGCGCTCGTCGAGAATACGGACGAGGTCGCGAGCCAGACGGGCGAAGCATTGCTGGATCGTGGCGCGGCCGCGATAGCGCACGCGTTCCGGGTCGTACAGCAGAATGAGGTCGATATCGCTCGAATAATTGAGCTCGCGCGCACCGAGCTTGCCCATGCCGAGCACAATAAGCCCGCAGTCGCGCTCGACATCGCCGCCCTCCGTCAGCGCGATCGCGCCGGCGCGGGCGGCGTTGCCGAGCAAATGGCGGATGGCGACGGCGAGGGTGGCATCGGCCAGGTCGCTGAGCGCCGTGGTGACGCGGCCGAGCGGCCATTTTCCCGCGATATCGGCAAGGGCGATCAGCAGCGCCGCGCGGCGCTTGGCGACGCGCAGTGCGCTCATCAGGGAGGTCGTGTCCATCGCGACGTCGCCGCCGGCTTCCCGGCATTGTCGGTTGAGCGCGTCGATCAGTTCGGCGAAAATGGCGTCGGGTCCTTGCTCGAGGAGCGAGCGCAGGAACCCGATCTCGCGCAGGCAGCATTGCGTGAGGAACGGCGAGTTGCCGAACACCGACTCGAGCAGGGCCTTGCCGGCAGGGTCCTCGATCAGCGCGCGGGCGAACGCGATGAGATCGGGGCTATGGTGATCGGGCTCGCCCCAGCGCTCGAGGCCGCGTACAGCCTGCGCGGGATCGGCCGGTGCAGGAAAATCCGTCGGGCGTGTTCCATCGGAGAGCAGAGATAGCAACGGAGACCAACCCACCCGAACGTTCACCGGCCAGCGGGCCGAAGACTGCGCGCGGGGGCCGGCGCGGTCAAGGGCGCGTCACGCGCCGCCGCGGTGCCGGACGGATGATCGGCAGCCTCATCGCGATGAGCTTGAAGGTGGTGGTGGTCATCATTGCAGTCCTGGCGCTCGTCGCTTCGGTGCTGGTCTTGCGCATCAGCTACGGGGCGCTGCCGCTCGCTACGCTGACGCCGCTCATCGAGGACGCCTTGTCGGCGAGCGACGGATCCTATCGCGTGCATCTGCGGAACGCCGAGCTCACGCTTGCCGATGGCGGCGCCGATCTCGTCATCCAGACGCATGCTCTGCGCATCGACGATCGTGACGGGGTGGCGCGCGCGACCATTCCCGTGCTCTCCCTCGGCCTCGATCTCAAAGCCTTGCTGCATGGCATGATCGCTCCGACGCGCATCGTCGTGAGCGCGCCGCAGCTTCATGTCGAGCGCGACACACAGGGGCGGTTTCAGCTCGGTCTCGGCGACGCGGAGGGCGGCGACCATGACATCGCCAATGCGCTGGTCGCCGAGCTGCTCGCCCCGCCCGATCCGCGGCGCGCCTCCGGCTATCTCGAGGAAATATCGTTGCGTGATGCCAAGCTGACCGTCGATGACCGGCTGCTCGGCTCGTCATGGACCGCCAGCCGCGCCGCCATCACGCTGTTCCGCAACAAGCACGGCATCTTCGGCGATCTCGCCCTCGCGGTCGATGTCGAGGAGCGCACCGCCGAGCTCGACGGCGAATTCCGTTACATCGCGCTGGATCACCAGCTGACGATGAATCTCAGCCTTGCCGATTGGGAGATGGCGAAGCTGCAGCATCTCGTGCCGGCGCTCGCGCCGCTCGGCGGCTTGCGGGTGCCGATCGGCGGTACGGTCGAGTTCGCCCTCAACACCAAGACCGGCGAGATGCAGGGCGCCCGGGTCGATCTCAATTCCGGCGCCGGCAGCCTCGACAACCCGGCGCTGGCATCCGGATCCATCCCAATCGGCGGCGCGACGATCTCGGCGAGCTATGACCCGGCCGCGGCAAGGCTGACGCTGCACAAGCTGGCGCTCGATCTGGCGGGTCCCTCCGCCAGCGTCAGCGGCACGGTCGACGGCCTTGGTGCCGATTGGCTGTTGCGCGGCCCGCCGCCCGACGGCGTCGAGCTGGCGGTTACCGTCGAGGCCGAGGTGACTGCCATGCCGGCCAACGATCTCGCGCGCTTCTGGTCACCCGCCCTCGCGCACAATGCGCGCACCTGGGTGACCGCCAATATCCGGGACGGCATCGTCGACGAGACGCATCTGGCGACGAAGCTGCGGCTCGCCGCCGCCGATCTCGATGTCCTCGGCATCGACGCCTTTGGCGGCGGCATGCGGATGCACGGTCTGACCGTCGACTACAAGCACCCGCTGCCGCCGGTGCTCAAGGTCGACGGCAGCGCCACCTTCGACCAAACCCACATGGAATTGTCGCCGACAAGCGGCGTGCTCAAGGGGCAGCGCATCACCGGCGGCAAGATCGTCATCACCGATCTCGAGAAGGTCGATCAGTACATCGATATCAAGCTCGATGTCAGCGGCCCGCTGCGCGATGCGCTCGAGGTGATCGACGCCAAGCCGCTGCAATATGCGCACGAGGTCGGCCTCGATCCGGCGACGGTCGATGGCATGGCCGACGGGCGTCTCGCCTTCCGATTCATGCTTGACCACCGCACCACGATGGACGATGTCGAGCTGGCGGTGCGCGCGCAAATTACCGGCGCGGCCATCCGTCAGGTCGCCTTTCAGCAGGATCTCAATCAGGGCATTCTGCAGCTCCGCCTCGATCGCGGTCAGATGCAGGTCGACGGCACCGCGCGGCTCGGCGGCGTTCCCGCGGCGATCAGCTGGTTGCAATACTTCAAGCCGCGCGACGGCGTGCGCAGCCGGTATACGGTGCGCGGCGAGCTCGACGACGCGGCGCGCCGCCGGTTCGGCATCGAGCTTCCCGACAACATGGTCACTGGTCCGGTCACCGCGGACGTGATGCTGACCAGCCTCGCCAATAAGAGCGGCGACGCCGTCGTCACGCTCGATCTCGGCAAGGCGGTGATGAGCGTGTCCGACCTCAACTGGTCGAAGCCGGCCGGCGTCGCGGCGACCGGCAGGCTCGCGCTCGACCTTGCCGCCGACCATCTCAGCCGCATCCGCGACGCGACGATCCAGGGCAGCGGCATCGATCTGCGCCTGTCGGCGGCGTTCAACCCGACCGATCACAATCTGCAGCAGATCGAGGTAAAGAAGCTGAGCCTCGGCAACACCGATTTTACCGGCACGGTCGCGCGTCGTCCGGAAGGCGGCTGGCGCGCCAACCTTGCTGGCGGATCGCTCGACGCGACCGTGCTGCTCGACAGCGTGACCAAGCCGGGGCCGACCCGCCACGACGAGCCGCCGCTGGTCATCGACGCCAAGTTCGGCCGCGTCATCTTCGGACCGAAGCGCGAGGCACGCGATGTCGTCGCCCAGCTCTACAGCGACGGCGCGCATTGGCAGAGCATTCGCCTCGACCTTGCGCC
>DATAQP010000507.1:0-4127 GCA_036264595.1 Allostellaceae bacterium | reverse complement strand
ACCTTTCCTCCGGAAGGCGTGCATTATCGGCGGACCATACAAGCCCACGTCGCCCCCGGCAACAGAACGCCGCACGGGCGGGCATCGCATCGCTTCCGGACGAATTTACAACTGTGGGGCCATGTATTTGCTGCGCGCCTCACCATATTCAGCGTTCTCAATCCCAGCCGTCGGTGATCCATGAAGAAGATGCAGCGTGCCGGTCGCGACATCCGCAAGCTGATCCGAACCCTCGCCGACGCCACCGCGACCACGCTCAAAGGCAGCGAGCTGGCCGTCGCCTCCGGCGAGGTGATCGCCAGACGGATGGCTTTGGGTGCCACGGCACTCGCCGACCCGGCGACCGCCGATCACGTCGAGTTCTCCCGCATGGTCCCCGAGAAGATGGCGGCGCTCTCCGCCGTCGCGGCGGTCGTACAGCAGCGCTCCGTCGCGGTGATGGCGGAAATGACGCGCTTCGCGAGCCGCGAGGCGACCATCGCTCTGCACGCCGCAGGCGAGCTCGCCCTCTGCTCCACGCCGTCCGCGCTCGCCGCGGCGCAGGGCCGCTTCGTCGTCGGCTGGTTCGCCCGCGCGGCCTCGCAGTCCCTGGCGCTGGGCTCGCTGGCGATGAGCGCCGGTGGCGCCATGCTCGCCCCGATCCACCGCACCGCGACTGGCAACGCCAAACGATTGCGACGCTGAGCCGCGCTAGCTGCCACTGGCCAGCGCCGGCGTTAACCAAGTGTTGACTCTAGTTGATCAATACTCGGTTGGCGTCTTGTCCCCGGTGAGACGTCGCTCTATAGAATATCCGCTATAGAATGTATCGTTAACCACGACGGCGTACCGACAGTTGGGGGGTGGAGTTCGTTGACAGTCGGTCGTTCCATTCTTTTGCTCGCCGTCACCCTGTGTCTCGCTCTCGGCAGCGTGCGCGCCCATGCACTGTCGGCCGAGGACCGCCAGATCTACCGTGCCGCCTTCGGCACGGCGAAGGGGGCGGATTCGGCGGGCGCGCTGCGCCTCGCCGTGCAGGCCAAGGACCCGCTGCTGCGCAAGGTGTTGACCTGGCAGGCGATATCGCGCGGGGCCAGCGGCGCGAGCTTTGCCGAAATTGCAGATTTCATTACCCGCAATCCCGATTGGCCCGGCCAGCTGACGCTGCGTCAGCGCGCCGAGGAGACGATCGGCGGCGCCTCGGATACGACGGTGCGCGAGTGGTTCCAGCGCTTTCGCCCGGTTACCCCTTACGGCAAGCTGCGCGAGGCCGAGCTGTCGCTGGCGACGGGCCAGCAAGCAGCGGCGATCGCCGAGATTCGCGACGTGTGGATCAATTGCGAACTCAGCGCCTTCGACGAGAAGAGCATCCTGGCGCGTTTTCCCGGCGTCCTGCGCGTTGAGGACCACATCAAGCGGCTCGACCGCCTGCTGTGGGATGGGCTCGACGAATCGGTGAAGCGCATGCTGCCGCGCGTCCCGCCCGACTATCGCCTGCTCGCCGATGCCCGCCAGAAACTCTCCGACTTCAAGCCCGGCGTCGAGGGCGCCCTTGCCAAGGTGCCGGCCCATCTACGCAACGATCCCGGCCTGCTCTATGAGCGCACGCGCTGGCGCCGGCGCAAGGAGCTCCACGATTCGGCGCTCGAATCGCTGCTCAACCCGCCGAAGGACCTCGTCCGTCCAGTCATGTGGTGGACCGAGCGGCAGCTCCTCGCCCGCCGCGCGCTTGCCGACGGTAAGCCGCAGCTCGCCTATCGCCTCGTCGTCAAGCATGGACTGACCGAGGGCACCGCCTTCGCCGACGCTGAGTTTCTCGCCGGCTGGATCGCCTTGCGCGCGCTGCACAATCCGCAGGCGGGCTACGACCATTTCGTCCACCTCTATGATGGCGTCAAGCTGCCGATCAGCCGGGCGCGCGGCGCCTATTGGGCCGGCCGCGCCGCCGAGGCGCTCAACCGCCAGGACCTCGCCAGCACCTGGTTTGCCACCGCAGCGGAGAACGCGACGACCTATTACGGTCAGCTCGCCCAGACCAGAATCGGCGGCGACGCGCCGCGCCGGCTCGCCGTCGAGCCGAAACCGACCGCCGAGGAGGCCGCTCAGTTCCGCAAGCGCGAGCTCGTGCGCGTCGTCGAGATGCTGGGCGAGATCGGCGAGACGGATCGCCTGAGCAGCTTCATGCATCGGCTCAGCGAGCAAGCGAAGACGCCGGGCGAACATGTCCTCGTCGCCGCGCTCTTCGAATCGGTCGGCCGGCTCGATCTGGCGGTCGGCGCCGCCAAGCGCGCCGGCTATGCCGGGGTGATGCTGATCGAGCACGGCTATCCGACGATCGACCTGCCGAAGGGCGATCCCGAACGCCCGCTCGTCCTTGCCATGACGCGCCAGGAGAGCGCCTTCGAGCGCACGGCGGTCAGCCAATCGGGCGCGCGCGGGCTGATGCAGTTGATGCCGGGAACCGCGAGCCAGATCGCCAAGAGCCACCAGCTCCCCTATTCGGCCGATCGGCTGCTCACCGATGGCAGCTACAATTTGAAGCTCGGCCGCGCCTATCTTGAGGAGCTGCTCGACCGCTTCTCCGGCTCCTATGTCCTGTCGATCGCCGCCTACAATGCCGGACCGGCGCGAGTGCGCCAATGGGTCGACAGCTTCGGCGATCCGCGCACCAAGTCGATCGACGTCATCGACTGGGTCGAATCGATTCCCTTCACCGAGACGCGCAACTACGTCCAGCGCGTGCTCGAGAACCTCCAAGTCTACCGCATCCGTCTCGGCGACCACGCGCTCGCCTTCTCGCTGGCGACCGACCTGAGGCGCTGAGTCGCTGGTGGCGATCAGCCAGCCCTACCGCGCACGGCATCTCTCGGCGCAGGACGGGCTGCAGCTCTATTACCGCGACTACGGCGACCGGCTCAGCGCGAAGCTGCCGCTGCTCTGCCTGACCGGCCTGACGCGAAACAGCGAGGATTTCGCCGATCTCGCCGCGCATTTCGCCACCACGCGCCGGGTCATCTGCCCTGATTACCGCGGCCGCGGACGCTCGGCCTATGATGCCGACTGGCGCAACTACGATCCGGTGGTCTATCTCGGCGATATCGGCCACATCTTGATGGCCAACGACATACATCGCGTCGTCGTCATCGGCACCTCGCTCGGCGGGCTGCTCGCCATGGGTCTCGCGGTGATGCGCCCGACCAGCATCGCCGCGGCCGTGATCAACGATATAGGTCCCGATGTCGATCCCGACGGCCTCGCCCGCATCATCGATTTCATCGGCATCGACCGGCCGCAGCCGGACTGGCCGAGCGCCGTCGCCATGCTGCGCAAGGCGCTACCGCGCCTCGCCATCCGCGACGCGCAATGGTGGGAGCGATTCGCCCGCGCCACCTATCGCGAGGGCGCCAACGGGACGCTACATTTCGACTGGGACATCGCCATCGTGGAGTCCCTGAGGCGCGGCGCGGGCGTGATTCCGGATCTTTGGCCGCTCTTCCGCGCCCTGCGCGACATTCCGACGCTTGCCGTGCGCGGCGGTATATCCGATGTTTTGACCGAGGAAGGGCTGCAGCGCATGATCGCCGTCAAACCCGACCTCGTCACCGTGACGGTGCCCGGCATCGGCCATACGCCGACGCTCGACGAACCCGAGATCAGAGGTGTGCTCGATGACTTCATCGCCCGGTTCTGACCCAAGCCTGCCCGATATCGCGGCGATCCGCGCCGCCGCTGGGCGTATCGCCAGCGAGGCGGTGCTAACCCCACTACTCGAGTCCCCGGCGGTCAATGCACGGCTCGGCGGGCGGCTGCTCATCAAGGCGGAGCCGCTGCAGCGCACCGGCTCGTTCAAGTTCCGCGGCGCCTACAACACGTTGGCGCAATTCTCGCCCACCCAGCGGGGCAAAGGCGTCGTCACCTGGTCGTCGGGCAATCACGCCCAAGGCGTGGCGGCGGCGGCGCAAGCGCTCGGCATACCGGCACTTATCGTCATGCCGGCAGACGCGCCGGCAATCAAGATCGCCAATACGCGCGGCTACGGAGCCGAGATCGTCCTCTATGACAGGATCAAGGAATCGCGCGAAGAGATCGGCGCCCGCATCGCCGCCGAGCGCGGTGCCACCATCGTCGCGCCCTATGACGAGCCCCAG
>DATAQP010000450.1:0-8088 GCA_036264595.1 Allostellaceae bacterium | reverse complement strand
AGAGGAGACATTTGAGATCACTTGCAATGATCAATTTTAGCCTGTTAGCACCAATTTTCCGCTTCGGCCGACAGCATCGGCAAAGGGGCGGCTGCAACACTTCCAAGGCGCGTCCCCTGCCCATCAGCCGAGGCAGGCGCGCCATGGGGCCGCCGCCAGCGACTAGGCCGACGCCCACTTCCCATTGCGAAAGAATTGCTTTTTCCCGGCTCGCGAAACTCATGTCACAGGCCAGCGCGATCTCACTTCCGTTCCCGGTCGCCCGTCCGCGGATTGAGGCGATCGACACGACAGGCGCGCGCGTCAGGCGCACGAGAATGTCCGGCCACGCCTCGAGTCCCGTGGGCCCTTGAGGTAGATCGGTCAGATCCTTGAGCTTGGCGAGGAAATCGCTATGGTTCAGGAAGAAACCTTCGACGGCGCTCTCAAAGACCACGACCTTGACCTGTTCGTCGGTCTCGAGCGCCGTCATCATCTCCCGGAATTCCAGAACGAATTCTGGACCCATTACATTTAGCGGCGGATTGTCGAATGCAACCCGCCAATAGCCAGGCGACGACCGGGTGAGCCGAATCTGGGCCGTCTTCGCTGTCGCGTCCATCAGAGCCTCCTACAGATACCACAATCGGAATGCCTGCACCGGTCAATGCCGAGCACCCTCCGCGGTTCGCATGCGTTCCCGTTGATGCTGCGCCGGCAAGGAGCAGGCCGCCCAGCACGTGCGCGCCACGATATCGACTGATGCGTTCGGCTGGAAACGCATTTCTTTTTTTGCATCGCGATTGAAATCGCGCGTACGAGCCCTACGGTTTGCGTCTGGCCCGATGGCATGTTTGGAGTGTTGCTCCAAGCACCTGTTGGCGAGTGCTCAGCACGCTCTCCCTCGTGGACAGCAAGCAAGATCGCGGCGATCTCTTGGGCAACGTTGCGAACGTATGCCCCTTCGATTTGCGTGATCAACCTACATCCATCAGGAACGATCTTCCCGCGCACTCGGAATGATTCATAGGCCATCCTGGAGCATTCGATGTTGGGTACTGTGTCGGTACGATAGCCGCTCACGTCTGCCCCCGCTTGCACGCCGTTGCCGTGAATTGACGATAAGTGGCGAGAAGGGCTCGATCCCATCTTGCGACGGCACGACAGCACAGCGCGCCGAGCGCCCAGACGCGACGCGCGGGAAGCCGGGACGTTCCAGGTAAACCGGGGCGCATTGCGGCGGCTAAGGCGTATGGAGATTCACGGTTCCGCTTTTCCGGTCGTCGGTTTGGATCCCAAAAGCCGTGGGTTTTGGCCGAACAGACGGTTCACATTAGGTCGATTCCGACTGGTGGAAGAATTTTGATTTTGCACCAGCTCAATTCCAGCCGCGCTATCAGTGACCTGAGAGTGCGTACGTCCGTTTTCGGGCTGCGCGTCGGGACCAGGGAACGACCAGGATGGGCGCAAAGCAGCCCGTCTTGCCATCCGCGAGTATATGGCAGCGGCCGCCGGGAGCTTGTTGGCGGGCAGCGGCTGTCGACATGGGAGCCGAGCACGCAGCCCGACCACATCTCCTGGCTGCGCCACAACCGTCTCATGGCGCATTACGAGGCCATGGCCATCGTCGCCGAAGGCTTCGCGACGCTTGCCATGATAGCCGTGATGCTCAGGCGCCTCGCGGCCCCCACGGCTCAGCGTGTGGTGCGGCGAGTGCTTCGTTTTCATAACTATACGTCGGCAATAAGCTACGCATCGGCAATAGCTTAGAGAGTATCGGCATATCTTGAAATCTTACTGAAACGGTAGGCGTAGGTAAGAGAATCCAATCTCACATGTAATGACACAAGGCTGAAACGGGTCACAGGACTACTGTTTTGAGTCTCAGCAGTAGGACCACGATCGCTAAAATCGAGCTCAGGAGTCTCATTTTCTTGTGTGCTTCGCAGGCGGCCATCATGCGCGGCCGGGCGAGATCAGCCTCGCCCATCTCGGCGTTTTATTTTTGGATGAGCTCCCCGAGTTCCAGCGCGCGACCTTGGAGGCGCTGCGCCAGCCGCTCGAGACGGCGCGCGTCGGCGTGGCGCGGGTCAACGCCCATGTGACCTATCCGGCGCGCGTGCAGCTCGTCGCGGCGATGAATCCCTGCCGCTGCGGCCATCTCGACGATGCCGCGCTCTCCTGCGGACGGGCGCCGCGCTGCGCCCAGGACTACCAGGCCAAGATCTCCGGCCCGCTCTTCGACCGCATCGATCTCCATATCGAGGTGCCCGCGGTCAAGGCCGCCGATCTCGCCCTGCCGCCGCCCGCCGAGGGCTCGGCCGAGGTGGCGCACCGCATCGCCGCCGCCCGCGCGCGACAACGTGCAAGGTACGAGACGCTGCCGGCGGAGCGCCGCATCCGCACCAATGCCGAGGCCGATGGCGAGCTGCTCGACGCGGTAGCATCGCCCGACGCGGAGGGCAAACGCCTGCTGCTCGCCGCCGCCGAGCGCCTGCGCCTCTCCGCGCGCGGCTATCACCGCGTCCTCAGAGTCGCCCGCACCCTCGCCGATCTCGACGCCAGCGAAGGCGTGCGCCGCCTCCACATCGCCGAGGCGCTGAGCTATCGGAGGGTGGCGATCGGGGGGTAGCGAGTCGCCCTACGCTAAACATCTTACAATGGAAATTCGA
This sequence comes from Allostellaceae bacterium, assembly GCA_036264595.1. GTDB lineage: Bacteria > Pseudomonadota > Alphaproteobacteria > ATCC43930 > CGMCC-115725 > URHD0088. Next base: position 5,437 of record DATAQP010000450.1, on the reverse strand, counting down.
CCGAGATCAGCATCCTCGCCGCCGAGCGGGGCCAGGATCCACGGTTGGCGTGCGTCGAGGCACGCCCCCTAGCGACCGCCCGGTGCGAGGAGGGATCGCGCGAGGTCGCGGAAATCGTCGGCGCGGTCGCGCTGCCGGCGCGCGCGGGCGTTACGCCGCAGCTCGTCGAGAAAGGTGCGGAAGCGCACCGGATCGACCCCGTCGCTACGCAGCAGGGAGCCGAGGACCGGGTCGGCGAGCAGCTCGTCAAGCAGTGGCTCGCCGCGCAGCCACCCCGCCGCGTCCGGCTGGTCGGCGGGGCAGGAGGCTTGATTGCCGCACATCGCGCGCTCCATCATTGGGCGATGCGAAGCTAGCACCGAACCCGCCCAGGGTTGGTGACGCCGATCACACCGCCGCCACGGCCCGGCGAGACGCCGCCTCTATGCCTGCCGCGCCGGCTCGGCGACGATCTCAGGATGAACTGGCAGCTGGTGCCGGGCGATCGCGCTGCGCTCGCGGCGATGGCCGAGCGCCTGCGCGCCGCGCTTTAGCGATCAGCCGATTTGCGCTCAGCCGGCCGGCTTGCCGATCATGCGGCCGAGATTGCGGCCACCGAAGATGTGGATATGGAAATGCGGCACTTCCTGATGGGCGTCGCTGCCGTGATTGGCGAGCAGGCGATAGCCGCTCGCGGCGAGGCCCTCCTCGCGGGCGATCCGCCCGGCGGCGCGCATCAGCGCGGCGATCTCGGCATCCGACGCCTTGGCGGCGAAATCGTCGGACGATTGGTACTCTCCCTTGGGGATGACGAGAATATGCGTCGGCGTCTGCGGGTTGATGTCGCGGAAGGCGAGGACGTGCTCGTCCTCGAAAACCTTGTTGCAGGATATCTCGCCACGCAGGATCCGCGCGAAGACGTTGTTGCGATCGTAAGCCATGGGGGGGCCTCCCGGGAAGCGGCAAGCGGGATTTCACCACGAAGGACACTAAGGACACGAAGAAGAAAATAAACGGTGCCCGTTCGACTATGAATTAGACGGCGCCTTCGGTGCCAAAAAATCCAATCGCACCCTGTCGGCCAATCATCCCCCCCTTCTTCGTGTCCTTAGTGTCCTTCGTGGTAAAAACCTTTCGCCGCCCACTCACGGTTTGGGGCGCGATTTCTTCTCGGCGATGCCGGAGACGCCTTCGCGGCGCTGCAGCTCGGCCCAGATCTCGTCCGGCGCGATGTCGGCATCGGCCCACAGCACGAGGAGATGGTAGAGCAGATCGGCGCTCTCGCCGATCAGGGCTTGGCGGTTCCCGTTCACCGCCTCGATGACCGCCTCGACCGCCTCCTCGCCGACCTTCTTGGCGATCTTGGCGGTGCCGCGGCCGAGCAGCTTGGCGGTGTAGGATCGCGCCGGGTCGGCGCCGCGCTTCGCGAGTATGGCGGCGTGGAGGCGGTCGAGCGTGTGATCGGACTGGCTCATCGGCGCCTCTAGAGCCGCATCGGGATGCCGGCGGCGGCGAGATGCGCCTTCGCCTCGGCCAAGCGGTGGGTGCCGAAATGGAAGATCGAGGCAGCGAGCACCGCCGAGGCATGGCCGTCGCGGATCCCTTCAACGAGGTGATCGAGCGTGCCGACGCCGCCCGAGGCGATGACCGGCACCGGCACCGCATCGGCGACCGCGCGCGTCAGCGCGATGTCGAAGCCCGCCTTGGTGCCGTCGCGATCCATCGAGGTCAAGAGGATCTCGCCGGCGCCGAGCGCGGTCATGCGGCGCGCCCAGGCGACGGCCTCCAATCCGGTCTCGCGCCGCCCGCCATGGGTGAAGACCTCCCAGCGATCCGGTGCGGTGCGCTTGGCGTCGATGGCGACGACGATGCATTGGCAGCCGAATTTCTCGGCGCCCTCGCGGACGAAATCCGGCCGCTGCACGGCGGCGGTGTTGATCGACACCTTGTCGGCGCCGGCAAGAAGGAGGCGGCGGATATCTTCGACATTGCGCACGCCGCCGCCGACGGTGAGCGGCATGAAGCATTGATCGGCGGTGCGGCCGACGACGTCGTAGAGCGTGTCGCGCTCCTCATGGCTCGCCGTGATGTCGAGGAAGCAGAGCTCGTCCGCGCCCTCGCGGTCGTAGATCCGCGCCTGCTCGACGGGATCGCCGGCATCGACGAGATCGAGGAAGTTGACGCCCTTGACGACCCGGCCGTCCTTGACGTCGAGACAGGGGATGAGTCGTCTCTTCAGCACACCCGCTTCTCCGCTTGTCCTGGCTCCTCGCCGCGCAGAAGGGCGAGCGCCTCGCGCGGCACGATCCGCCCGTCATAGAGTGCGCGGCCGCAGATGACGCCTTCGATGCCATTTGCTGCCAACGCCTTGAGGCGGCGCAGATCGGCGAGCGAGGCGACGCCGCCCGAGGCGATGACCGGCGTCGTCAGTGCCGAAGCCAGCTCGGCCGTCGCCTCGGCATTGACGCCGCCGAGGGCGCCGTCGCGCTCGATATCCGTGTAGATTATGGCGGCGACCCCTGCGTCCTCGAAGCGCAGCGCGAGATCGCGCGCAGCGATCTCGGAGGTTTCCGCCCAGCCCTCGACAGCGACCTTGCCTTCACGCGCATCGATGCCGACGACGATGCGGTCGGGATGGGCGCGACAGGCGCGCTTGACGAGATCGGGATCGCGCAGTGCGACGGTGCCGAGGATGACGCGGTTTATGCCGCGCGCGAGCCAGCCGGCGATGCCGGCCTCGTCGCGTATGCCGCCACCGAGCTGCACCTTCAGCGGCGCCGCCGCGAGGATCGCCGTCACCGCCGCTTCGTTGACCGATCTGCCGGCGAAGGCGCCGTCGAGATCGACGACATGCAGCCACTCGAATCCCGCTTCGGCGAATTGCCGCGCCTGATCCGCCGAGCTCGCGTTGAACACGGTGGCGGCGCTCATCTCGCCGCGCAGCAGGCGCACGCAGGCGCCGCCCTTGAGATCGATGGCGGGGAAGAGGATCACGCCCGATCACGCTCCGGGTCGAGCTCCGGCCCGGCATCCGTGCCGCCGGCGGCCGTCACCGGCGTCAGGCGTTTGTAGTAGAAATGGCCGGACACGATGCGGCCGGCGACGCGGGCATAGGCGGGGTGTGTGCCCCAGCGCGTGTAGCCGGCGGATTCGTAGAGCCGGATCGCCGCCTGCTGGGTGTCGCGCACATCGAGGTTGAGAATGGCGACGCCGACGTGACGCGCCGCCTGCTCGACGGCGCCGAGCAGGCCGCGCGCCAGGCCATGGCCGCGTGCCCAAGGCGCGACGAACGTGCTGGTGAGGTGGGCGGAGAAGGCCTGCGCCTCGTTGTTGCGCGGCGGCCGGATGAGCTGTGCCGAGCCGGCGATGACGCCGTCGAGCCGGGCGACGAAGAGCGCCCGCCCGGGCACCAGGAGAAAGCCGCGCCAGTATTTCTCCAGCGTCTCGCGCGGCGGCCTCTTGACCCAGCCGAAGCCGCCGCCTTCCGCGATCGCCGCCTCGGTCGCCTCGCAGAGATCGGCGAGATCGGTCGCCGACAGGCTATCGAGCTTCTCGACGGCGACGCTGACCGGCAGGCTCGTCTTGTCCACAGACGTCTTGTCCACAGACGTCTTGTCCACAGGCGGCCTATCCCCGGTCATGGCCGCCAGCGCAGGAAATTGGCGATCATCGCCAGCCCGGCGGCCTGGCTCTTCTCGGGATGGAACTGGGTCCCGACCAGATTGTCGCGGGCGACGAGGGCGTTGAGCGCGCCGCCATAGGAGACGGTCGCCAGCACGTCGCCGCGCGCGGCGCCGCTGATGGCGTAGGAATGGACGAAATAGGCGTGGGTGCCGTTGGCGATTCCGGCGAGCACGGGATGCTCGCCGTGCAGCTCGAGCTCGTTCCAACCCATATGCGGCACCTTGAGCTCGGGATCGTCGGGCGTGATCGCGACGACCTCGCCGCTGAGCCAGCCGAGCCCCTCGGTCACGGTGAACTCGCGGCCGCGCTCGGCCATCAGCTGCATGCCGACGCAGATGCCGAAGAACGGCCGACCCTTGCGCCGCACCGCCTCGTCGAGCGCCTCCTCCATGCCCGAAACCGCGGCGAGGCCGCGCCGGCAATCGGCGAAGGCGCCGACGCCGGGCAGCACGATGCGCTCGGCGCCGCGCACCGCATCGGCGTCGCCCGAGACCTTGATCTCGGTGGCGATGCCGCCATCCGCGGCCGCGCGCTCGAAGGCCTTGGCGGCCGAGCGCAGATTGCCGGAGCCGTAATCGACGATGATGGTCGTCATGATGGGGTCACGCCCGCACTGCCGTCACGAGGCGCCGCCGCCCAGCGTCCCTTTCGTCGAGGGGACCTCGGTCGCGCGCCTGACATCGATCTCGATTGCCTGGCGCAGCGCTCGCGCCAGGCCCTTGAAGCAGGATTCGACGATGTGATGGTTGTTCTCGCCGTAGAGATTCTCGACATGCAGGGTGAGCCCGGCCGATTGCGCGAAGGCCTGGAACCACTCCTTGAACAGCTCGGTATCCATCTCGCCGAGCTTTGGCTTGGTGAAGGCGACCTTCCAGATGAGATAGGGCCGGTTCGAGCAGTCGAGCGTGACCCGGGTCAGCGTCTCGTCCATCGGGATCATCGCATGGCCGTAGCGCGCGATGCCGCGGCGCTCGCCGAGCGCCTTGGCGACCGCCTCGCCGATGACATAGCCGGTATCCTCGGTGGTGTGGTGGAAATCGATATGGAGGTCGCCCGCGGCGCGTAAGCTAAGGTCGATCAGGCTGTGGCGCGAGAGCTGTTCCAGCATGTGATCGAGGAAGCCGATTCCGGTCGCCACATCATAGGCGCCGGTGCCGTCGAGATCGACGGTGCCCTTGATGCGGGTTTCCTTGGTCTTGCGTTCGACGCTGGCCCGTCTTTCGCCAGGCGGGCGATCACCACGCGGGCGGCGGTGCGGATTGACCACGACAACCTCTCCTGCTCCTGCCCGGAAATGGGCGCGCGGCCGGGTTGTAACAAGATCGGCAGTGCGAAGCCAGCGAGATGCCCCCGGGGCGGGGCCGCCTCGGGCGCCTCAGCGATAGGGCGGGTTGGCCGGGGCGCCGGGGGGCAGCGCCATGCCGCCGGGCCCGTAGCCGGTGACCGGCCCGAGATTTGGCGCCGCGCCGCCGCCCCCGGAGGGCAGGGACGGCGCGGGGAGCGAATAGAGCGAGGGGCGAGACGGCAAGGGCGAGACGGTCGGAAGGTCGGGTTGCGTGCCCGCAGAGCCCCTCGGCCAGACGCGGTCGGGATTCTTTTTGGGTTGGGCGGTGCCATTGGTGTCGTCGGGCGCGGGGGACTCGGCGGAGGGCGCCGGGCCAGCAGCCGGCGGCATGACAGGCAGCTCCCCACGATAGGCCGGCTCGTCGGCGGCGCAACCCGAGAGCAGCAGCGCGGCCGCCGCCAAGGCTGTAAAGGAACGTTGCATTGCGCT
>DATAQP010000352.1:0-1951 GCA_036264595.1 Allostellaceae bacterium | reverse complement strand
GCGGCTGGTTCAGCGACCGCAGCGTCTGCTATCTGGCGGCCGGGCGCCCGGTCATCACTATGCGAACCGGCTTCAGCAAGTTCTACCCCGCCGGGACCGGTCTTTTCGAATTCTCCACCATGGACGAGGTACTCGCGGCGGTCGACGCCATCGGCACCGACTATCCCAAGCACAGCCGGGCGGCGCGTGCCCTCGCGATGGAATATTTCGCCAGCGATCGCGTTATCTCGCGATTGCTGGCCGAGGCCGGCCTGTGACGAGCGGGCGAATTTTGGGGCTCGATCGCGCGGGCGCGGTCGACGGCGGGAAGACCCAAGTTGACACTTTGTTTTGCCTAGACAATAACCGCTCAAACGCTACTGGTCGGCGATGGACCGCCAAAGAATGACAATGACAGCGCCGACGGGCCCGCGGGGCGTGGGCAGCGAGCTGGACGACAGCGGCGCAGCCAACGACATGCCGCTGGGAATGCGGCTTGCCGCGGGCTGGCGCGACGCGATCGCCTGGCTGACACCGCGCCTGTCGTGGAACCGCGCCGCCCTGGCACTCTTCGTCTTGGTCGCCGTCGTCGTCGTCGCCACCTTCGCCGATTACGGCGTGACCTGGGACGAGGATGTGCACAACTGGTACGGCGTCTTCGTCCTCGACTACTACCTCACCTTGTTCAAGGACGGCCGCTGCCTCAATTGGCTCAATCTCTATAATTACGGCGCCGCCTTCGACACCATCGCTGCCGCGCTCAACCACGTCTCGCCCTTCGGCACCTACGAGACGCGCCATTTGCTCAACGGCGCCTTCGGCATTGTCGGCATCGTCGGCGCCTGGAAGCTCGGGCGCTCGCTCGGCGGTCCCCGCACCGGATTCATCGCTGCGCTGCTGCTGCTGGCGATTCCCAACTACTACGGCCAGATGTTCAACAACCCGAAGGACATTCCCTTCGCGGTCGGCATGGTCTGGTCGATCTACTACATGGTGCGCATCATCCCGCAACTGCCGCAGCCGAAATGGTCGCTGGTCGTCAAGCTCGGCGTCGCCACCGGCATGGCGCTCGGCGTGCGCGTCGGCGGCCTGCTGCTGTTCTGCTATCTCGGCCTGCTGCTACTCGGCTTCGTCGTCTGGCGTACCGCCGAGGCGCCGAGCGCGGGCCGGTTCTTCGGCGACAGTTTCGCGACATTCTGGCGGGTGCTGCTGCCTACCGTCATCGTCGCCTATCCTGTCATGCTGCTGTTCTGGCCCTGGGCGCAGGAAAGCCCGATCGGCAACCCCTTACGCTCGTTGATCTTCTTCTCGCACGAGACGTTCCCCTATCGCACCCTGTTCGCCGGCCAGTATTTCGCCGCGACCGACCTTCCCTGGGCCTATCTGCCGACTTACATCGTCCTCGCCTTGCCCGAGCTCGTGCTGGCGCTCGCCCTCGCCGCGCCGGTCGGCGCCGTGCTGGCGCTGCGCCGCCTGCCGAGTGGCGAGCGGCGCGATTGGCTGCTGCGCCACGGGCTCGTTGCCTTCGCCATCGTCTTCCCAGTCGCCTACGCGGTGGCGATCAAGGCGGTGCTCTTCGACGGTATGCGCCATTTCATCTTCCTGCTGCCACTCATCGCGGTTGCCGCCGCGCTCGTCGCCGATCACCTGCTCGACCGCCTGGCGCGATTCGAGTACCGCCGCCCAATCTATGCCGCCCTCGCCCTCTACGGCGCCGGGCACCTCAGCATGATGGCGATGCTGCATCCCAACGAATACGTCTACTACAACGGTTTGGTCGGCGGCGTCGAAGGCGCGCAGGGGTTGTTCAAGCTCGACTACTGGGCCAATTCCTACGCCGAGGCGGTGGACGGGCTGGAGGACTACCTCGAAGCGCAATACGGTCTCGATTTCATGGATCGCGACTTCACCGTCGCCGTCTGCGGACCGCCGATTTCCGCGGATTACTTCTTCCCGAAGAATTTCACCTTCT
>DATAQP010000388.1:0-6299 GCA_036264595.1 Allostellaceae bacterium | reverse complement strand
TGGCGACCCAGGATGTCGAGACGATCGAGTATTTCTACGCCCATACCGTCGCCCCGGCGGTCGTCGCCATTTTGGTGCCCGGCGCGGTGCTGGTCGCGCTCGCCGTTGCCGCCTGGCCGGTGGCGCTGGCGCTGCTGCCGTTCCTACTTTACGCCGCTCTGGTGCCGATGCTCGCGCGCCGGCGCATCGATCGGCTCGGCGCGCAGTCGCGCGAGGCGCTCGGCGGGCTCACCGCCCATGTCGGCGATACCATCCAGGGCCTTTCCGAGCTCGTTGCCTTCCAAGCGACCGGGCGCCGCCGTGCCGGCTTCATGGCGCTGGTCGACGATTACCACGTTATCCGCCTCGGCTTCTTCCGCGATCTCTCCGCCGAGGCGGCGCAGCTCGAGATCGCTACCGGGCTCGGCGGGCTGGCGGTGGCGATCGTCGGTGCGCTGATGGTCTCCGCCGGCCGGCTCGAGCCGACGATGCTGCCGCTGCTCACCCTGCTTGCCGTCGCCGCCTTCCTGCCGGTCTCGGAAATCGCCAATGTCGGGCGGCAGCTCGCCGACACCTTCGCGTCTGCGCGGCGGCTTCAAGCGGTGCATGGCGAGACGGTGCCGGTGACCGACGGCGCGGCCCTGCCGCCGCGCCCGGCCGAAGGCGGCTCCGCGGTGCGCTTCGCCACGGTCGGCTTCGCCTATCCCGGCACGCGGCGCGCCGCGCTGGACCGGGTCAGCCTGGAGATTCCGCCGGGAGCGACGGTGGCGCTGGTCGGCCCCTCGGGAGCCGGCAAGACCACGGCGGCCAATCTGCTGCTGCGCTTCTGGGACCCGGGCGAGGGGGCGATCACCCTCGACGGCCAGGATCTGCGCGACTATCGGCTCGACGATCTGCGCCGCCGCATCGCCCTGGTCGCCCAGGACACCTATCTCTTCAACGACACGCTGCGCGCCAACGTGCTGCTTGCCCGTCCCGATGCCGACGCCGCCGCTGTCGATCAGGCGATCGAGCGCGCGGCGCTCGCCGATTTCGTCGTCAGCCTGCCCGAGGGTCTCGACACCAAGGTCGGCGAGCGCGGCGTCCAGCTCTCGGGCGGCCAGCGCCAGCGTGTCGCCATCGCGCGCGCCTTCCTGAAGAACGCGCCGGTCCTCATCCTCGACGAGGCGACCTCGCATCTCGACGCGATCAGCGAGGCGCTGGTGCGCAAGGCGCTCGACGCGCTGATGCGCAACCGCACGACCATCGTCATCGCCCATCGGCTGTCGACGATCCGCGCCGCCGATCTCATCGCGGTGCTCGATGGCGGGCGGCTGATCGAGACCGGAACGCATGCCGCGTTGCTGGCGCGCGGCGGCCTCTACGCCGAGCTGATCGAGCGCCAGCTCGACTACGGTCGCGCTGCCGCCGAGTAGGCGGCGGCAGAGCCGTCGTGCTAGGGTAGCAGGGCAATGGCAAGCACGGTCGACAGGAAGGTCAAGCGGGCGCTGGCGACGGCAGAGCGGATCTGCCGCGAGCGCGGCGTCCGGCTGACCGAGACCAGGCGCCGGGTCCTCGAGCTCATTCTCGAGGCTGGCCAGCCGATCGGCGCCTACGGGCTCCTAGGCCGGCTGAGCGGTCATCCGATGCCGCCGACCGTCTATCGCGCGATCGACTTTCTCCTGGCGCAGAAATTCATCCATCGCATCGAATCGCTCAACGCCTTCGTCGCCTGCCTCGATTCCGACCATCCGCATGAGAGCCAGTTCGTCATCTGCCGCGATTGCGGCTCGACCGAGGAGCTCCATGACGATGCCATCGTCGCCTCGATCCGGCGGCACGGCCAGTCGCTCGGCTTCTGCATCGACAGCCAGATCGTCGAGGTGCGCGGCGTCTGCGCCGCCTGCCGAGGCGCCGCGCGCTAGACGGGCGGTAGGGTGGCTGTATGCGGGCGACGAAAAGATATGTAATAACATCCCGGCAGCAAGCTGAAGGGATTCCCTGGTGGCGACAAAAACGATGACCGTGTCCGGCGCCCGCCGGGCAGAAGGGCGAATGCTCGCCAGCCCGCTGGGCTGGAGCGTGGCGCGGCGGCTCGCCTGGGCGGCGGCGGCCTGCGGGGCGCTGTGGATGGCGGTGCTATGGGCGCTGTCGTGACTTTCCCCTCGGCGCCCGAGGTGGCGCTGCAGGATCTGACCGTCGCCTATGATCGCCAGCCCGCGGTGCATCACCTCAGCGGCAGCTTCCGGCCGGCCTCGCTGACCGCGGTGGTGGGGCCGAACGGCGCCGGCAAGAGCACCTTGCTCAAGGCGATCGTCGGCCTGTTGCGGCCGGCCGAAGGCCGTGTCGTGCGCCATCCCGCCGGCGCCGTCGCCTATCTTCCGCAACAGGCCGAGATCGAGCGTGACTTTCCCATCTCGGTGATCGACACCGTGCTGCTCGGCCATTGGCGCCGCATCGGCTGGCGCAGCGGGATAGGCGCGGCGATGCGCGAGGCGGCGCATGTCGCCATCGCCGCCGTCGGTCTGCAGGGGCTCGAGCAGCGGCCAGTCGGCAGCCTCTCGGTCGGGCAGTTTCAGCGCATGCTGTTCGCCCGCATGATCGTTCAGGACGCGCCGCTCATCCTGCTCGACGAGCCGTTCGCGGCGATCGATTCCTCGACCATGACGGATCTTCTCGCGCTGGTCGCGCGCTGGCATACCGAGGGGCGGACGGTGATCGCCGTGCTGCACGACCTCCCGCAGGTGCGCAAACATTTTCCCGAGACGCTGCTGCTGGCGCGCGAGGGCGTCGCCTGGGGGCCGACCGACACAGTGCTGACGCCGAGCAACCTGCAGCGCGTGCGCGACCTTCTCGATCCGTGGGTGGCCGAGGCGCTCGGGCGGGAGCGGGTTCCGGCATGAGCGCCGCCTATGATTTCTTCCTCGCGCCGTTCCTCGAATTCAGCTTCATGCGGCGGGCGCTCGTCGGCTGCCTCGCCTTGGCGATGGGCAGCGGGCCGGTCGGCACGCTGCTCATCCTGCGCCGCATGAGCCTGATGGGCGATGCGCTGTCGCACGCCGTATTGCCCGGTGCCGCGATCGGCTTCCTCGTCGGCGGCTTGTCGCTCGTCGCCATGAGCATCGGCGGTGCCATTGCCGGGCTCGCCGTCGCGCTGCTCTCCGGCCTCGTCACCCGGCTGACGGCCTTGCGCGAGGATGCCAGCTTCGCCGCCTTCTATCTCGCCTCGCTGGCGCTCGGCGTCCTGATCGTCTCGCTCTTCGGCAGCAGCATCGATCTGCTCAACGTGCTGTTCGGCTCGATCCTGGCAGTCGACGATGCGGCGCTGCTGCTGATCGCAGGCATTGTGACGATCTCGCTGCTCACCCTGGCGGTGATCTACCGGCCGCTCGTCGTCGAGTGTTTCGATCCCGGATTCCTGCGCTCGGTCGCCGGCCATGGCGGCCTCACCCACATCCTCTTCCTCATCCTCGTCGTCATCAATCTGGTGGCCGGTTTCCAGGCGCTCGGTACGCTGATGTCGGTCGGGCTGATGATGCTGCCCGCCGCGGCGGCGCGCTTCTGGGCGCGCGAGGTGTGGACGCTGAGCCTGACCAGCGCGGCGCTGGCGCTCGCCGCCGGCTATGCCGGGTTGCTGCTCTCCTATCACATCAATCTGCCGTCAGGGCCGGCCATCATTCTGACGGCCGCTTCCGGCTATGTCGTGTCGCTGCTCATCGGCACGCGCGGCAGCGTGCGGACGCGCTATTTCGTCAAGTCGCATATCCACGTCGAGCATTAGCAGGTCGGGGCTACGCCGCTGCCAGCCCCTCGACGAGCCGTCCGGGGCGACCGGGCCGGCGCTCGATGGCGATCACGCGGTCGTGATAAGCAGCCAGTGAGCGGCGGTGCCCGATGCTGACGATCGTCGTGTCCGGCAGCGTGGCGCTGAGCGCGTGGTAAAGCATTGCCTCCTGGTCCTCGTCGATCGCCGACGTCGCCTCGTCGAGGAACAGCCAGTCCGGCTTGATCAGCAGCGCGCGGGCGATGGCGAGGCGCTGCTGCTCGCCGCCCGAGAGGATCTGCGTCCAATGCGCGCTCTCGTCGAGCCGCGCGGCCAGCGCTGGCAGCCCGACTGTGGCGAGAACCTCGCGCACCTCGTCGTCGCGCTCGAGATCGGGACGTGCGGGGAACCACAGGGCCTCGCGCAGACTGCCGATCGGCATATAGGGCCGCTGCGGCAGGAAGAGCGGCTTGGCGCCGGCGGGGAGGCGCAGACGCCCGGTGGCAAAGGGCCACAGTCCGGCGAGGACGCGGAAGAAGGTGCTCTTGCCGCTTCCCGATTCGCCTTTCAGCAGCACCGCCTGATTGGCCTTGAACGTCACGCTGACCGGCTCGATGAGCGGCGAGCCATCAGGCAGAGCGATGGCGAGGGAATCGAGATCGATCGCGTTCGACGGCGCGGTCTCGATCCGCACGGGGGACACCGCGGTGCTTGCCTCGTTCGAGAGCTCGACGCCGAACTCGAGGAGCCGGTCGACGGTCGCCCGCCACTCGGCGAAGGTGGTGTAGGAACCAATGAACCAGGACAGCGCGTCATTGACATGCTGAAAGGCGTTCGACGTCTGCATCAGCCCACCGAGCTGGATTGCCCCGGAGAAATAGCGTGGAGAGGCGACCAGCAGGGGAAAGAAGGCGGCGAGCTGCCCGACGACGATCTCGAAGGTCAGGTACTTGGTGCGGCGAACGATGAGGCGCTTGAAATTGTCGTAGAGCGCCCGGAAACGACCGAGCGCGATGCCGCGCTCGTGCGCTTCGCCGCTATAGAGGGCGATGCCCTCGGCCTCCTCGCGCAGACGCACCAGGCTGAAGCGAAAATCGGCCTCGAGCCCCTGCTGGCGGTTGCTGAGCGGGATCAGCGGGCGTCCGACGAGATGCGCCAGCACCGATGTGATGCCGGCATAGAGGACGGCGGCCCAGAACATGTAACCCGGGATGGTGATGCTGAAGGCGTCGCCGATCGGCAGCGTGACGCTGCCGGAGAGGTCCCAGAGAATCGTCGCGAAGGAGGCCAGTGTCACGATCGAGCTCAACAGTCCGAGGCCGAGGCTGAGGGTCTGCTCGATGAAGAGCCGGACGTCCTCGGAGATGCGCTGGTCCGGGTTGTCGACCTTGCCGAAGAACCGCATGCGATAGAAGGCGCGGTTGGCGAGCCATTCGCCGAGATAGCGATCTGTCAGCCAGCGCCGCCAGCGCAGCTGCAGCGTCAGGTTGAGGTTGTAGCGCAGCAGTGCGACCGCGAGATAGGCGAGGATGAGGAGGACGATGGTGCCGAAAGCGCTGTAGAAGGCGGTCGCGTCGTGCGCCTGGAGCCCATTATACATGGTGCCCCGCGCAGTATTGAGCTGGACGCTGACATAGACCATGCCGAGATTGAGGGCGATGATGGCGGCCAGTAGGATCCGTGCCGACCAGCGCTCCTCGCTGCTCCAGTAGCCGCGTGCCAGTGACCAGACGTTACGTCCAAGCGTCGTCAATCGCCTCATTCAAATCTCCCGCAAGGCCGCCTCATTATCGCGCCAATGACGCTACCATTCCCCGGGCTTGGCCCCTACGGTGGCGTTCGGGGATTGCGCGGCTCGCCTCATACCGGTAGAAACGGCCTAATCCACGGGGCGTGGCTCAGCCTGGTAGAGCGCCTGCTTTGGGAGCAGGATGTCGGAGGTTCGAATCCTCTCGCCCCGACCAATTTCCCCCGGCAGCATCCCGGCCAAGGGGGCAGGACGAGACGAGGGTCGATAGAAGTCCATGGCGCGCGCACGTATCCTCCGGCCGGCCAAGACGGCAATGCAGTCCGGTACCGCGGCAACGCGGCAATGGGTCCTCGAGTACGAGCCGGCGAGCAAGCGCGAGCCGGACCCGCTGATGGGATGGTCGAGCGCGCGCGACACGCTGAACCAGGTGAGGCTGCGCTTCGAGACGCTGGAGGAGGCGATCGCCTTCGCCGATAAGAAAAACCTCGACTACACCATCATCGAGCCGCACGCGCGGACGCCGAAGCCGAAGGCCTACGCCGATAATTTCAGATACGACCGAGTGCGGTCGTAAGGACCGGCTCGCACCGTGGCATGCGCCCTTAGCTCAGCCGGATAGAGCAACCGCCTTCTAAGCGGTAGGTCGTGGGTTCGAGTCCCGCAGGGCGCGCCAAGACTTCAGATCGGCGCCAGCGCTCACCGTCGTGGGGATAGCGGCACAAAGCCCGGATTCTGTGCCTGCGCCGCATCGATCGTCTCGGCATCCCGGGCGACGCCGCTGCGTGCGAAGAGCTGTCGCCTCTATCGATTTCCAAGCGAATAGTCCTC
>DATAQP010000367.1:0-6509 GCA_036264595.1 Allostellaceae bacterium | reverse complement strand
ATAGAACCGGCGAAACCGCGCTGCCGCGGGCAGGTCGAGCTCCGCATCGGCCAAAATCGACCGCGTGATGACGAAGCCGGAAACGACGAAGAACAGCCAGACCCCCACCCAGCCAGTCCGCATCAGGCCAGCGTGAAACAGCAGCACGGCCAAAATCGCCAGGCATCTCAGCCCGTCGACCCCCGGCACATAGGATCGATACGAAGCGGCATCGGCCGCGCTGGCGCTGCGCTGCACACCGATGCCGTGATCGATCGCTTGCAGCCCAACTATTCCATTGGAACGCCTCCGACCGGACAGATAGCAGCGGTGCGCGGCTCGTCGTTCCCGGTTCCCGCGGGACGGGCCGCTCGCCAGCCGCGTTCCGCCGCGATGCGAAATCGCTGCCGGCTCGGCGCCGCCCACGCAAATCCTACAACAATCGTCGCCCACAGCGATGTGTAATCGCTGTAGAATATTAATGATCGAGTTCTGGCCGCTCGCCGATATCTTGCGTACTGCCGAGGGCAGCACGCGGCAAAACCAGGTCCGCGGCGCGCTCTACTCGGAAAGCCGGGCGAGATCGTCGAGGACGCTGGCGATGAGCGCCTGGCGGCGGGCCTCCTGCGCCTCCGCGGTGCCGGCGAAGAGCTGGATGAGGTAACGCGCCTTCGTTGCGGCTTCCGCGAAGGTCTTGGCTGGCGCGGCGACGAGCAATTTTTCGAGCTCGGCCTGACGCTCCTGCAACGCCGCCTGGTCGACTTGCACCTCGTGGAGCTGGCGCCGGATCTCGGTGTCCTTCTGGGCGGTCATGCCGCGATGCTCGTCGAGCGCGATCGGTTCGTCCGCCATGGCTGCTTGCCTGCCCTTCTTGATCGATCGCCTGGCGCTACCCGACGAGCAGATGTTGCGAAATCCCGAAGCCGCTGAGCGCGATCTCGATGATGATGAGGACGATGATGTACCATTCGAGTCGGGTCGAGCGTTTATCCTGTACGAGCTCGAGGAGGCTCGACACCGTGTTTTCCACCAGATCGAGCTTGCGCTCGATGACCCGGCTGCGCTCGCGCAGCTCGTACTCGTCCTCGAGCCGGGCGTAGAGCCGCTCGAGCTCGGGGTGGTCCCAGAGGGCGTCCGGCTTCTCGTCGATCTCGACGCGCCCGACCATGCGCTGCTGGGTGAGCAGCACGTAGCCGATCTTCTGCAGGAGATCGCGAATGCGTCCGCCGGTGCGGCCCTTGCGCATCAGCTGCTCGGCGAGCGGATCAATCTGATCGAACACCGAGGAGATCTTGGCCTCGTAATGCGCGAGGACCAAGCTCTTGGCCAGGACATGGGCGACGATCTGCAGCCGCTCCGCGGCGGTGTCGCGCAGCGAGATGGCGCCGCCCGCGGCGGTGAGATCGTCGAGCTCGGGCTGCACCTTGAGGAGCGTCTCCTCGATCTCGGGCACCTCGAGCCGATCGCTCGTCCGCGTCGCCAGGCTGGCGAGCAACGCAGCCTCGGCAGCGGGCTCGGCGTTGCAGAAGACGACGGCGCCGTAACGGAAGATGAAGGCCGAGCCGCTCGGCTCGAGCCGCAGCATCAGCGGCGAGCCGGTGCGATCCTCGCCGACCAGGCCGCGCGTCTCGATGCGGCCGCCGAGGAGCAGGGCCTTGATGCGGACGGTCGACGGCAGCGCGGATGGGGAGGCCGGGCGCCAATCAACGTTGCCGTGACGCGATAGGGTGCCGAGAGATGAGGTGGTCGCCATGCGTGGCGGATCGTCGAGCGACGAGACGCCTTCTCCTTGGTTTGCGAAAACTGCTGCTGGGTACCTCGGCGAGATATGGGGATTGACGCCACGCCGTGGATGTCTCGGCGTCGACGTGAGTTAGCCTTAAAGACGAGAAATTAACAATAAGCTGTTGATTTTTAACGTTCTAGTCCGTGGTTTTCCGAACAAAAATATTTTCCGTCGGTGGCAAGCCAGGCCACTCTCCGCTGGATCAGAAGTTCTTGTAGACCACGTCCGGTGCCGGACCGTTCGCGATCAGGGTGAAGGCGGCGATGATGACGATCATCGCCGTGGTCGTCATTGTCCGCCAGTATCGCGACGGGCTGGGCAGATCTTCCACCTCGTCCTCGCGCGCGGCCCTTGCGTCACGTCGCGCGATCAGCGCCTGGCAGATCGACAGGATCGCCGCGGCCGCGACGAGCACCAGCCCGAGCGCCGCGCCGATAGCGCCCCATCCGGCTGTCGCGACGAAACCGGCAAGCTGGTCCCAGCTCGACCAGAACCAGAACATCGTCACGGCGAACCAGGTGAAGGTCAGGCCGCGCGACGCCGCGGCGTAGAGCGGATTTGCCGCCAGAGCCCGATAGCCCCTTCGCGACAGCCATGCGGTCATCAGCACCTGGTAGAGCTTGTTGGCCGCCACGCCGCCGCCTTGCAGAACGCCGAAGAAGAGGAACATCGAGGTCTGGCCGTGCCACGCGCCGACGAGAAAGAAGGTCACGAAATAGGCGACGACGCCGAGATAGGGCTCGAGCGACGGCGCGGGCATCCGGCGCATCGCCGTCATCAGCAAGGGCGTATAGACGTAGGTCTTCAGCCAGTTGGACAGCGTGATGTGCCAGCGTCCCCAGAAGGCGATGAAATTTTCCGACAGGAACGGCCAATCGAAATTCTCGGGCAGGGCGATCCTATAAAGGCGGGCGACGCCGATCACGCAATCGGTGTAACCCGAGAAATTGGCATAGAGGAACAGCGGGTAGGTCGCGCAGATCAGCGCGAAATCCAGCACGCGCCCGCCGAAATCCAGTTCGGGGGACAGGCGGTCGAGCGCCGCGTGCTGGAACTTCATCAGCAGGGTCGAGACGATCGCGACTTTGAAGAAGCCGATCACGATGCGCTCGAAAGCAGCCGCGATGACGAAGAGATCGAGCGGCAGGCGCGGTCCCGTCTCGCTGCGGCGATAGTCGGGATAGAGCTGGATCGGCCCGGAGACCAGAGCGGTGAAGTTCAGCGTGTAGTTGGCATAGGACAACGGACCGACGGAAGCCGGCAGAGCCCCTTGCCAGGCGTCGATGACGAGATGGAGCACCCGGAAAAAGACGTAGGAGAGCCCGACGGTGGCGTAGGGAAACGGAATCTCGATCGACGGGGGGACGAAGCTGTAGCGCTTGAGCACGAAAAAACCGCCGAGCAACAGCGCGAGGATCAGCGAGAACGACAGGGAGGAGGGGTTGCGGTAGAGCAGCATGACGCCGAGATAGCCAACGGCCAGGAAGCTCAGATAGGGAACCGCGGATGCGGCGCCATGGAGAAATGTGCAGAAGAAGGCGAGGTTGAGGAGGAGCAGCACCAGCCTGCCCCACAGCCGGTCCACCCGCAGGTTGAAGACGATCGCCCCGACAATGGCGAAGGCCAGGAATTGCAGCGACGGAACGTTCACAGGTCGTCAATTCCCCGTGGTGCACAGACAGGCGGCGAATGCGGGAACGCCGTCCTCGCCGGTCAAGGCTTGCTTCACGCCCTCCGCCTCCAGGGCGTTGCCGCGGCCGTTCATATGCGCGTCGACGTTCAGATAGAGATCAGGCGCGTCGTGAATGGTCGAGAAGCGCGGGGTGAGGTCGTTATAGACGATCCCGTGTTCTCGCGCGATCGCGCCCAGGGCGGCACCGAAGGCGAAAGGATCAACGCCGGGGATCGACTGCTGGGTGGCGACGATATCGGCCTGCGCCTCCTGCGGCACGAAGACCACCACGAAAGGCACGCCGGCGGCGTGAAGCTTGTCCGCCATATAGCCGAGCGCCTGATCGGCATAGGCAAGACGCCGACGCCAGGCCGGCGTGAACGGCGGTCGCAGGAAATCGGCCTTGTCCCCGTAGCGCAGATAGAGTGGAACATAGGTGCTCGGTTGGCGGAAAATGAAGTGTTGGGCCGCCACGACGGCACGCGCCGATACGATCTCGATCTGCAGCTTTCGTAGTCCCTGCGGGTCCGGCCGAGTCGGATCCGCCTCGCCGGGAACGAATTTCTCCGAGGGAATTCCCTCGAGGTCGAAAGGAGTGAGGATCATCACCGCCACCGCCGGTTTTAGCGCCAGCGCCTCGGGCACGCGCGCCGCGATTTGCGTGAGGTTGAAAACGCCGCTGAGATTCTGCACGTCGATCCGCCGTCCGCATGAGCGCGACAACATGTCGGCCAGGCGGACGTACCATGTCTGCTGCGTCGGGACGTTCAGGCCCCAGCTCATCGACGAGCCGAGGACGACCAGGCGCGGCGCGCCGTCGGCCGGCGTCGCGCATGAGGCCTCGGACCGATAGCCGCAATCATTGTACCGATTCTCGACCCAATCGCCTTCCGCACTCTTGGTATGCGAGACGCACATCGGGCGCGGCCGCTCACCGAGTACCCGATCCGGGACAAGGCATTGGTCGACGCTCTGTTCCGGCATCGCTAGGCGCGCCACGAATTCCGCGCCGCCGAGCATCGCGAGGATTGTCAATAGACTGAGAAGCGGCAGGATGACGAAATCGCGCCGCGGCAAGCGCCGGCGCGCCCCGCTTCGCGCCGATGTGGAGCGCGGCGTGCCGGGCGGCTGCAATGTCGCCATGCGTCAGCCGGCGCCCGTCGCCGCTCGCCGCACGGTCATCGGCGCCGCCTCGATCTCGACGTCGGTGGACGACAGAAATTCATCGCCTGTTTCCGTCGCGCCGATCCGTGCGAAGCCGAGCCTTTGGTAGTGGTCCCTCACCATCCCGTTGCGCTCGGTCGGGCGGTAGACGCCGATGAGCCGCTCGACGCCGCGCGATCGCGCGTTCGCGACGATCTCGCGCAGGACCATATTCTCGACCCGGCGGCCGAGCACGCGGCAGCTCATCAGCCAGGTGTCGATCTCCCAGGTGACCGCGTCGCGCGGGCGGCAGATGATGGCGCTGATCATCCCATTGTCGCCGAACGTGTCGATCAGGCGGATCTGCAAGGTGAAGACCGCCGGATCCCGCTCGAGCTGCGCGATCTCGGCCTCGCCATAGCGCCGCGTCGTCAGGTTGAACTGGTTGGATTTGTTGATCAGCTGCGCGATCCGCGGCCGCCCCATCGCATCGAACGGCGCGAAAACGATCTCCATCTTCAGCGAGGCGAGATAGGCGTCGACGTCGCCGGCCTGCGCCTGCAGCGCGACCCGCTTCGCATTGTCCTGGTAGAAATCGGCCCTCGCGCGGTCTTCCTCCGAGAACGTCACCGCTTCGAAATAGCCGGCGGAAAGGATCGTCCTTCCAAAGAGCGCCGGATCGTCGCCGAGCTCGGGCACGGCGACCTCGGGAAGGATCCGGCGGACCAGCCCGCGCTCCACCGGGTTGTCGTCGACGAAGACCATCGAGTCCAGCCCGAGCGAGAGCGCATCGGCGATCGCCTTTATGTTGGTCGCCTTGTCGCTCCAATTCGCCTGGAAGACGGCGATGTGATCTTCCTTGAGCAGCATCTCGGGGTGGTGGCGGAACGGCAGGCGGGCGATCTCGTCGTTGTTCTTCGACGATGCCGCGATCACGACGCCGCGCTCGCGCAGCTTGAGGGCGGTGCGCTGGACATCGAGGAACGCCTCGCCGACGGCGTCGCCCTGGGCGAGCTTTATCCCGTCGATGCCGTCGTCGCCGATGACGCCGCCCCATACCGTGTTGTCGAGATCGAGGATGACGCAGCGCCGCGCCTTGCCCTTCATCGCGCCGACGAGGCGCGCTACGTGATCGGCATAGAGCGGGATATAGGTGGCGCAGAACGGCAGCTTCGCCAGGTTCCACTGCCCCGGCGAATACCACTCGCCGAGGCCGACGGTCTCGGCCAGCGCGGCGACGTCGAACAGCACGTCCTCCGAGCGCGCCACATCGGCGACGAGCTCGCGATTGATCGCGTCGAGAATACAACGCAGCGACTGGCCGATTGTGCGGTCGAGGCTGCCGAACAGGCTTTCGGGCGGCGGGGCGAAGGTCGGAACGATGCTGATCGCGCCGCCGTTGCGGCGGAAACCGTCGCGCAACGTCTTGATGAAACCCAGCGCATCCGCGACGCCCGATGGGCCCGACAGGTTGGGAAGCGCGCGATAATCGATGCCGAGCAGCACCGCATCGGGGCGGGAGCGGTTGACCCAGGATCCGGGCTCGAGCGCTTCCTGGATCGTCTGCCCGAATCCTCCTTGCACGCAATCGAGCAGCACGCCGTGCCGCGCGGCGCTGGCCGTCAGGGCGGGGCCGATGAGATCGAGCGTCCCGTTTCCCACCAGCCCGAGCTTGACGGGGGTGAGCGGCGCGAGATCGGCGCCGCGTCGCGACGCCGCCACGATCGTATCCGACAAACGACTGAGCTGGCTGTCGCTCAGCGCATACGACGCCAGCGTGCGTATGTCGCGGCCGAGGTCACCATCGACGCTCAGCAGAGCGCGGCATCTCTGCCGGAAATCGGGCGGTGCGGCTGGCAGCCACGCCAGCTCGGAATAGAAATTCATGCTCATGCGCTAGGCGGTCGCCCGGCACATGAGCATGAATTT
>DATAQP010000365.1:0-2544 GCA_036264595.1 Allostellaceae bacterium | reverse complement strand
ATGGAGCCGCGCTCGGCGGTCGCCTCCTATGGCGCCGATGGCGGGCGCTGGACGCTGCATGTCGGCTGCCAGGGCGTCTTCGGGCTGCGCGGCACGCTGGCCAAGGACATCCTCAACGTTCCGCCTGAGAAGGTCCATGTGCTGACCGACAATGTGGGTGGCTCGTTCGGCATGAAGGCGAACGTCTACCCGGAATACATATGCGCGCTGCACGCCGCGCGTGTGCTCGGGCGGCCGGTCAAATGGACCGATGAGCGCTCCGAGAGCTTTCTGTCCGACCATCACGGCCGCGACCACATCCGCACGGCCGAGCTGGCGCTCGACCGCGAGGGGCATTTCCTTGCCGTGCGACTGACCGGCTATGGCAATGCCGGGGCGTTTCTCAACCCGCCGCTGCCGGCCACCACCAACGCCGTCAAGAACGTCATCGGCGTCTATCGCACGCCGCTCGTCGAGGTGTCGTCGAAGATCGTCATCACCAACACGACGCCGGTCGGCGCCTATCGCGGCGCCGGGCGGCCGGAAGGCAATTACTTCATCGAGCGGCTGATCGACACGGCCGCCGCCGAGATGGGCATCGATCGGGTCGAGCTGCGCCGGCGCAATCATATCGTGCCGGCGGCGATGCCGTACAAGGCGCCGTCCGGCATGCTCTATGACAGCGGCGAGTTCACCGCGGTGCTCGACAAAGCGCTGGCGGCCGCCGATTGGAACGGCTTCGCCGCGCGCAAGCGGGACAGCGCCGCGAGGGGCAGGCTGCGCGGCCGCGGCGTCGGCAGCTATCTCGAGGTGACGGCGCCGCCCTCGAAGGAGATGGGCGGCATCCGCTTCGAGCCCGATGGCGGGGTGACGATGATCACCGGCACGCTCGATTACGGCCAGGGCCATGCCTCGCCCTTCGCCCAGGTCCTCGTCGACCGGCTCGGCCTGCCCTTCGACCGATTCAACCTGCTGCAGGGCGACAGCGACCAGCTGCTCGCCGGCGGCGGCACGGGCGGCTCGCGCTCGATGATCGTCAGCGGCCAGGCCTTCGTCGAGGCGAGCGAGCAGGTCGTCGCCAAGGGCAAGGAGATCGCCGCTTTCGTGCTCGAGGCTGCCGTCGCCGATATCGAGTTCGCGCGCGGGCAGTTCACCATCGCGGGGACCGACCGGTCGATTTCCCTTCTCGATCTCGCGGGGCGGCTGCGCTCGGGATTGACGCTGCCCGAGGGCGTGCCGCAATCGCTCGACGTCGCCCACGTCTCCGACAATCCGCCATCGTCCTTTCCCAATGGCTGCCACGTCGCCGAGGTCGAGATCGACCCAGAGACCGGCGTGGTCGAAATCGTCGCCTATCAGATGGTCAATGATTTCGGCACCGTCATCAATCCGCTGCTCGTCGAGGGGCAGGCCCATGGCGGCGTTGTCCAAGGCATCGGCCAGGCGCTGATGGAGCGGACGCATTACGATGCCGAGGGCCAGCCGCTGGCGGGCTCCTACATGGACTATGCCTTGCCGCGGGCCGGCGACGTGCCGTTCTTCAGCCAGCTCAGCCATCCGGTGCCGGCGACGACCAATCGCCTCGGCGTTAAGGGTTGCGGCGAGGCAGGCTGCGCCGGCGCGCTGCCGTCCGTGATGAACGCGGTGGTCGACGCGCTGGCGCCGTTCGGCATCACGCATATCGACATGCCGGCGACGCCCGAGCGCATCTGGCAGGCGCTGCGGAACGCCGCCGACGATCGCACCATCGCGGAGCGGTTGCGCAACGCGTAGAAAGGGAGAGGTCGCCATGATGACCTTGCGCCAACCGCATCCTCTACGACCGCGAGGGTGACGGTGAGTTCTTCCAGATCTACAGCCATAGCTTCGCCGATCGCTTCTTCTTCGAGCTCGTCGAGCGCCGGACCTATCAGGGTTTCGGCGCCGCCAACGCTTCTATCCGCCTCGCGGCGCAAACCCACGCATCGCCCACTGCCGATCCGTCCGACGTGAGGTGACGCGGCGCGCTGACGATAGGCGCGCCGCTATCGCATCAGCTCGGGCGATCGCAACCCGAGCCGAGGACCCCGCGCGACGGGTTTCCGCCGCAGGAGTGATCGACGGGGGCTGCGGGGCCGCCGCTGCACGCCGACACCGTTGCGGCGATGACGAGCGTCAGGATGAGCATGCGCATCGTGTTGCTACCGATAGCTGTGGCGCGGGGATAACGACGCAGGCTTGCATCCTGGTCCGCGGCCAATACGGCGTGGGCGCCCGTCCTAGAGATGCGCGGCCGCGGAGGCGATCGTCTCGCGCAGCCAGCGATGACCCGGCTGGCCGTCGAAGCGCCGGTGCCACAGCATCACGCTGCGCACCGGCGGCGAAGGGCAGGGCAGGTCCCTGATCTCGATGGCATAGGCGCGGCGAAACCCCTGGGCGATCTGCCGGCTGAGCACGGCCACCATATCGGATTGAACCAGGATCGAGCCGGCCGAGAGATAGGGCGCCTCCAAGGTGATGTTCCGCGTGCAGTCCTCGGCCGCCAAGGCGGCATCGACGAAGCCGAGATCCTCGCCGCTCGACGAG
>DATAQP010000335.1:0-1995 GCA_036264595.1 Allostellaceae bacterium | reverse complement strand
AGAGGGAGCAGAGGAGATGTATGGGATACCAGCAACGCGACCGCTACGTCCGCGTCGCCTGGATGGCGTCGAGGATGGGCTTCACCTCGGGATGCTGCTTGGTGAAGCTCTCATGCAGCGGCAGGACGCGCTGGCGGAACGCCTCCTTGTCGCAAGTCGCGATGGTGACGCCCTGCTGCTTCATGACGTCGAGCGCCTCCTTCTCGACGGCGAGGCCGCGCACCCTGGTCTCGACCGCCGCCGCCTTGGCCGCTTCCAGGAAGCCGTCGCGCAGCGGTCCCGACAATTTCTTGAAACCGACATCGCCCATGAAGATGCCGAGCGGCGAGAAGATATGCTCGGTCAGCGTATAGAATTTCGCCGCCTCGTAGAATTTGCTGGCGACGATGGTCGGCGGATCGTGCTCGAGACCGTCGAGCACGCCGGCCTGCAGCGCCGTGTAGATCTCGCCGAAGGCCATCGGCGTCGCCGCCGCGCCCATCAGCCGCAGGCATTCGGTGATGACCGGGTTGGGCAAGGTGCGGATCTTCTTGCCGGCGAGGCTGGGGGGATCGCTGACCGGTGTTTTGCACATCACGCTGCGCGAGCCGAAATTATAGGCCCAGCCGACGACATGCGTCGCCGCGCCCTTCAACAGCATATCCTCCATCGTCTTGCCGGCGCCGCTGTCGAGGGCGCGCGTCTGATGCTCGTAGCTCTGGAAGATGTAGCCGAGATCGGCGACGCCCCAGGCGGGCACGAGATTGGCCCAGATCGAGGTGCCGGTGACCATCAAATCGATGACGCCGAGCTTCACCGAATTGGCGACGTCGATCTCCTGGCCGAGCTGGTTGTCGGGGAAGAACTGTATGGCGATCTGGTCGTCGAGCTTCATCGTCTTGAGCTGCTTGACCAGCTCGTCGTTGTAGACGCGGCCATTGGCGTATTTCGGGTCGTTGGCCTGCGAGCTCGAGAGGCGCAGCGAGACCGGCGCAGCGACGGCGCGACCGATCAGGGCGGGCGCGAGCGGCGCGGCGGCGGCGAACGCGCCGGCGCGGCGCAAGAGGGCGCGACGCGAGATGGTGGAATTGCGCATGGCTGATCTCCTCCCGGCGGTTTCTTGGGCTTGCGGCCATCGTTATCCGGTCATCGTATGAGTGTCAACGCGGTGGACGCGCATGACCGTGGCGCAAAATCGCCGAGCCTGTAGAGTAGTCGCATCTCTCTTTTCTCGTCATGCCCGGACTTGATCCCGGCTCTCAGCGAAGCGTAGCTTCGCCTGACGCCGTCAGCGGTTTCGTAGAAGCCGCGAGAGGCATCCACGCCGACCGGCGGGAGCCCCCCGGATCAAGTCCGGGGGTGACGGGAATGTGGGGAGGAAGCGCAAGGGAGGAATTGAACCGTGACCGACATGACGATCAGCGATGTGCGCGTCATCATGCTGCGCGTGCCCTGGGTCGATCCGCCTGTCTTCGGCAAGACCAAGGTCACCGCGCCGCGCGACGTTCTCGTCATCGAGATCGAGACAAAAGGCGGGCTCATCGGCATCGGCTATCTCCACGTGCTATCGCCGGCGCTGCGCACCATCGCCATGTGCCTGGAGGAGGCGATCGTGCCTGTTCTCATCGGCCGCGACGCGACGGCGATCGAGGGGATCTGGCGCGATCTCTGGCGCATGACCTACACGGCCGGCCGCATGGGCATCGCCGTCATGGCGATCTCGGCGATCGACATCGCGCTGTGGGACCTCGTCGGCAAGCAGGCTGGAATGCCGCTGCATCGGATCTGGGGGCACTTCCGGAGCGAGATCCCGGCCTATGGCAGCGGCTGCTGGCGCGGCCTCGGCGGCGATGGCATGATCGAGAAGGCGCAGCGCTACGTCGCCGAAGGCTTCACCGCGATCAAGATGCAGGTCGCGCATATCCATGACCGCCACACCGATCTCGCCAATGTGCGGCGCATGCGCGAGGCGCTCGGCCCCGAGATCGAGATCATGATCGACGTCAATATGGGCTG
>DATAQP010000326.1:0-5968 GCA_036264595.1 Allostellaceae bacterium | reverse complement strand
AAGGCTAGGATCAGGTTCGTAGGGGCGGGGCTTGTCCCCGCCCGCGCCGCGTCCGCGTCGAGCCGGGCGTGCGACCGGGTCCGGAGACAAATCCGCCCCCTGCAGAAGACAAGCGATTGAGGGGCGGCGGGCGGATGAGTGACGATTTGCGCGAGAGCGCGCTGGAGTACCATCGCCTGCCGACGCCCGGTAAAATCTCTGTCACGCCGACCAAGCCACTGGCCAACCAGCGCGATCTCGCCCTTGCCTATACGCCCGGCGTCGCCGAGGCCTGCAACGCCATCGTCGCCGATCCGGGCGAGGCCTCAACCCTGACCGCGCGCGCCAATCTCGTCGGCGTCATCACCAATGGCACCGCCGTGCTCGGGCTTGGCGCTATCGGGCCGCTCGCCGCCAAGCCGGTGATGGAGGGCAAGGGTGTCTTGTTCAAGAAATTCGCCGGCATCGACGTCTTCGACATCGAGATCAACGAGCGCGACCCGGACAAGCTGGTCGACATCATCGCCTCGCTCGAGCCGACTTTCGGCGGCATCAACCTCGAGGACATCAAGGCGCCGGAATGCTTCGAGGTCGAGGCCAAGCTGCGCGAGCGCTGCAAGATACCAGTCTTCCACGACGACCAGCACGGCACGGCGATCATCGTCGCCGCGGCCATCGTCAACGGGCTGCGCGTCATCGGCAAGTCATTGGAGGAGGTCAAGCTGGTGGCCTCCGGCGCCGGGGCCGCAGCGCTCGCCTGCCTCGACCTCCTGGTCGACATGGGCATGCCGGTCGGCAACATCATCGTCACCGATAAATTCGGCGTCGTCTGGCGCGGCCGCAAGGAGGAGATGGATCCGCGCAAGGAGCGCTATGCCAAGGATACCAATGCCCGCCGCCTCGCCGAGGTGATCGAGAATGCCGATGTCTTTCTCGGCCTGTCGGCGCCCAACGTGCTGACGGCGGCGATGGTCGACCGCATGTGCGAGCGTCCGCTGATCATGGCGCTCGCCAACCCGACGCCGGAGATCACCCCGGAGGAGGTGCGCACGGTGCGGCCGAATGCGGTGATCGCCACCGGGCGCTCGGACTACCCGAACCAGGTCAACAACGTCCTCTGCTTCCCCTACATCTTCCGCGGCGCCCTCGATGTCGGCGCGACGGTGATCAACGAGGCGATGAAGATCGCCTGCGTCAGGGCGATCGCCGACCTCGCCATGGCGCCGCCCTCGGATATCGTCGCCGCCGCCTATGGTGACACGCCGCTCGTCTTCGGTCCCGACTATCTCATCCCCAAGCCGTTCGATCCGCGCCTCATCCTCGAGCTCGCCCCGGCGGTGGCGAAGGCGGCGATGGAGAGCGGCGTAGCGACCCGGCCGATCGCCGATTTCGCCGCCTATCGCGAACGGCTGACGCAATTCGTCTTCCGCTCCGGCCTCGTCATGCGGCCGATCTTCGTGCACGCGCGCACCGAACCCAAGCGTCTCGTCTATGCTGAGGGCGAGGACGAGCGGGTGCTGCGTGCCGCGCAGCAAGTGCTCGATGAAGGCATCGCCAAGCCGATCCTGATCGGCCGCCGGGACGTCGTGGCGCGGCGCCTCAAATATCTCAATCTCCGCCTGCAGCTCGATACTGACGTGGCGCTTGTCGATCCCGAGGACGATCCGCGCTTTCCCGCTTATTGGAAGCTCTATCACGAGATGATGGAGCGGCGCGGCGTCTCGCCCGATTTCGCCAAGAGCGTGGTGCGCACGCGCAACACGGTGATCGCCGCGCTGATGGTGCGCCGGGCCGAGGCCGATGCGATGATCTGCGGTGCGATCGGCCAGTACGGCCGGCATCTCAAGCATCTCGTCGACATTCTCGGCCTCGTCGAAGGGGCGCGCTCGCCGGCGGCGCTTTCCGCCATCGTCCTGGCGAAAGGAACCTACTTCCTCTGCGATACCTATGTCGTCCACGACCCCTCTGCGGTGGCGATCGCCGATATGAGCCTGCGTGCCGCCGAGGCGGTCCGCCATTTCGGCATCGAGCCCAAGTTGGCGCTGCTATCGCATTCGAATTTCGGCAGTTCCGACTCGCCCTCGGCGCGCAAGATGCGCGAGGCGCTGGCGCTGATCCACGCGCGCGCGCCGCAGCTCGAGGTCGATGGCGAGATGCATGGCGACGCCGCGATCTCGCAGGAGATCCGCGAGCGCATCTTTCCCAATTCGCGGCTCAAGGGTTCGGCCAATCTCCTCGTCATGCCCACGATCGACGCCGCCAATATCGCGCTCAACCTCCTGAAGACGCTGGGTGACGGTCAGTCGATCGGCCCCATCCTCCTCGGGCTCAACTATCCCGCGCATATCCTCACCCCCTCGGTGACGGTGCGCGGCCTCGTCAACATGAGCGCGGTCGCCGTCTATGACGCGCAGGTCAACGGCGCCGGGGCGGAGAAGGTGAGCGCGGAATGAGCCATCGCTTCGAGCCCGTCGACGCCGATTTCGCCGACCGCGTGCGTTCGAGCTTCGCGCGCCAGCAGGCGATGGCATTCATCGGCGCGCGGCTGACCCGCGTCGAGCCCGGCCTGGTCGAGATCGAGCTGCCCTTCCGCCCCGAGCTGACCCAGCAGCACGGCTTCTTCCATGCCGGCATCACCTCGACGATCGCCGATTCGGCAGGCGGCTATGCCGGCTATACGCTGTTCCCCGCCGACAGCTCGGTGCTCACCGTCGAGTACAAGATGAACCTGCTCGCCCCGGCCGATGGCGAGCGCCTCGTCGCCACCGGCCGCGTCGTCAAGCCGGGCCGCAACCTGACGATCTGCGAGCTCGCGGTGGTCGCGGTCAAGAACGGCAAGGAGACCGCCTGCGCGCACGGACTGCAGACGCTGATTTGTATGCGCGGCAAGCCGGATCAGCCCGCGTAGGAATGCCTAGCCCTCTCCCGTAAGCGGGAGAGAGAGTATCCTTCGGGAGGACGGAACCATGCTGACCAACCAGTATCCCGCGCTCGATTTCGATCTCGGTGCCGAGATCGACCAGCTGCGCGACAGCGTGCGCGACTTCGCGGCCGACGAGATCGCACCGCTCGCCGCCGAGATCGACCGCAACGACACGTTCCCGCGCCAGCTCTGGCCCAAGATGGGAGCGCTCGGCCTGCACGGCATCACCGTCGAGGAGGAATTCGGCGGCACCGACATGGGCTATCTCGCCCATTGCGTCGCGATGGAGGAGGTCAGCCGCGCCTCGGCCTCAATCGGCCTCTCATACGGCGCCCATTCCAATCTCTGCGTCAATCAGATCCGCCGCAACGGCTCGGCGGCGCAGAAGACGAAATACCTTCCCAAGCTGATCTCCGGCGAGCATGTCGGGGCGCTGGCGATGAGCGAGCCCGGCGCGGGCTCCGACGTCGTCTCGATGAAGACGCGCGCCGAGCGCAAGGGCGACCGCTTCGTCCTCAACGGCAGCAAGATGTGGATCACCAACGGGCCAGAGGCCGAGACGCTGGTCGTCTACGCCAAGACCTCGCCCGATGTCGGGCCGCGCGGCATTACCGCCTTCCTCATCGAGAAGGGCATGAAGGGTTTCACCACGGCGCAGAAGCTCGACAAGATGGGGATGCGCGGCTCACCGACGGCCGAGCTCGTCTTCACCGATTGCGAGGTGCCGGCGGAGAACGTGCTCGGCAAGGTCGACGAGGGGGTGCGCGTGCTGATGAGCGGGCTTGACTACGAGCGCGCCGTGCTCGCCGCCGGTCCGCTCGGCATCATGCAGGCCTGCCTCGACACCGTCGTGCCCTATGTCCATGAGCGCAAGCAGTTCGGCCAGCCGATCGGCGAGTTCCAGCTCATCCAGGGCAAGCTGGCCGACATGTACTCGACGCTGAGCGCCTGCAAGGCCTATGTCTACACCGTCGCCAAGGCCTGCGACCGCGGCCGCACCGCGCGCAAGGACGCCGCCGGCGCCATACTCTACGCCGCCGAGAAGGCGACCGCCTGCGCGCTCGACGCCATCCAGATCCTCGGCGGCAACGGCTATATCAACGACTACCCGACGGGGCGGCTGCTGCGCGACGCCAAGCTCTACGAGATCGGCGCTGGCACCAGCGAGATCCGCCGCATGCTGATTGGCCGCGAGTTGTTCCAGGAATCGGCGTAGCCGTCGCCTCAGTTGGTCGGCGCCGCCCGCTCGACGATGGCGGCAAGACCGTCTTGCGGCAAGGTGCCGAAGGCGTGTCCCCAGCCGCCCGCCAGCCGGCTGGCGCAGAACGCCTCGGCGACGCTGCTCGGCGCGTCGCGCAGCAGCAGCGCGGCCTGCAGCGCCAGGACCATCGCCTCGACGAGGCGGCGCGCACTGCCTTCATCGCCGCCCGCTTTCGCCAGATCGCCGTCCAGCCGCGCGATGAAGCGATCGAGTCGCGTATCGCCGCCGCGCGAAGCCGCGAGCTCCGTGCGCAGCGCGCCGCCGGCTTCCGGGCTGCGGCCGAGCGCGCGCAGCACGTCGAGGCACATGATGTTGCCCGAGCCCTCCCAGATCGAGTTGACCGGCGCCTCGCGGTAGAGCCGCGGCATGATGCTCTCCTCGACATAGCCGTTGCCGCCGAGGACCTCCATCGCCTCGGCGGCGAGGACCGGGCCGCGCTTGCAGATCCAGTATTTCGCCGCCGGGGTGACGAGGCGGCGGAAGGCGGTCTCGGCGGCATCGTCCTGGCGGTCATAGGCGCGGGCGAGACGCAGCGCCAGCAGCATCGCCGCCTCGGCCTCGAGCGCGAGGTCGGCAAGTACCCGGATCATCAAAGGCTGATCGGCGAGCTTCTTCTGGAAGGCGGTGCGGTGGCTGGCGTGATGGATCGCCTGCGCCACCGCCTGGCGCATGATTCCGGCCGAGCCGATCGCGCAGTCGAGCCTGGTGTAGTTGCCCATCTCGATGATGTTGGGGATGCCGCGGCCTTCCTCGCCGATCAGCAGCGCCCAGGCGCCCTCGAACTCGACCTCGCTCGAGGCGTTCGATTTGTTGCCGAGCTTGTCCTTGAGGCGCTGGATGCGGATGGGGTTCAGCGCGCCGTCGGGCGTCCAGCGCGGCAGGAAGAAGCAGGACAGCCCGCCCGGCGCCTGCGCCAGGACCAGGAAGGCATCGCACATCGGCGCCGACATGAACCATTTATGCCCGGTCAGACGATAGGCACCGCCCGGCCCGCCGCCGCCCTCGGGCAGCGCCGAGGTCATATTGGTGCGCAGATCCGAGCCGCCCTGCTTCTCGGTCATGCCCATGCCGATGAGCGCGCCGCTCTTCTCGCCCGCCGGACGGAAGCTCTTGTCGTAGTTGCGCGAGAAGATGCGCGGCAGCCATGCCGCGGCGATCTCCGCCTGGCGGCGCAGCGCCGGGACCGCGCCATAGGTCATGGTGATCGGGCATTGCACGCCGCTCTCGATCTGCACCAGCATGAAGGCGCCGGCGGCGCGCGCGACATGCCCGCCCGGCTTGGGCTCGGCCCAGGGCGCGGCGTGCAGCCCGGCGCCGACGCCAAGCGCCATCAACGCGTGCCATGAGGGGTGGAACTCGACCTTGTCCTGGCGCCGCCCGTAGCGATCGAAGGCGCGCAGCACCGGCGGATTGCCGTTCGCCTGGAAGCCCCAGTCGATGGTCTCGGCGCTGCCGAGCCGGGCGCCCAGCTCGCCGAGCTCGCGCGCCGCCCATCCGGCACCCTCGCGGTGGATCGCGGCTTCGAGCGCGCGGTCGCTGGCGAAGAGGTTGTAATCGATCAGCGGTGGCGGTTGGTTGAGCACCTCGTGCGTAGCCATGCGCGCCTCGTCTTGCCGGTATGCGACGGCTTTACACTAGCACGGCGGCGGACCAGGATGGCCGCCGATCATAACCAACACGTTCGTGGGAGGAGACATGGCCGCCTATTTGATCTTCGAAGTCGAGGTCACCGACGCCGAGGCCTATGAGGGCTATCGGCCGCTCGCCGCCGCCTCGATCGCCCGCCATGGCGGCAAGTACATCGT
>DATAQP010000305.1:0-3399 GCA_036264595.1 Allostellaceae bacterium | reverse complement strand
GGGCCGGCGAGCGCTCAGCTTCTCGCCCGCAAGGATCTCTCCCTCGCCATCGCCACGACCATCGCCGAGACGGCGCTGGCGAGCTGCATCGAGAAGGGCTACGCCTGCTCGGTCGTCGTCGATCGCGCCGGCGAGACCCTGGTGGCGCTGCGCGGCGACAACGCCGGGCCGCACACGATGGAGAATGCCCGCCGCAAGGCCTATACCGCGCGCAGCTTCCGCCAGGCGACCAGCGCCTATGCCAAGAAATTCGCCGATAACGATCCCCTCGTGCGCCAGCAGGTGACCTTGCCGAGCGTCATCGCCATTCCCGGCGGCCTGCCGATCAGATTGGGCGACGACGTCATCGGCGGCGCCGGCGTCTCCGGCACGCCCGGCGTCGACGAGCCCTGCGTCCAGGCCGGGCTCGACAAGGTGGCCGATCAGCTGAAATAGGTGGCGGCAGGCGGCGCAAGCGCCTTGCTTGCGCCGGAGCGACGGGAGACGCTGACATCCTGCTCGCGGAGAAACCACGCCATGCCGACCGCCGCCGATCTGGTCCATCGCTTCTACGACGAGGTCTGGAACCGAGCCGACGAAGCCGTCGCCCGCGAGATCCTGCACGAGGATTTCCGCTTTCGCGGCTCGCTCGGCCCCGAGCGGCGCGGCGTCGAGGGCTTCATCGCCTATATGCGCTCGATCCATCAGGCGCTCGGCAACTACACCTGCATCATCGACGATCTCGTCGCCACTGCCGACCGCGCCGCCGCGCGTATGACCTTTCGCGGCATCCACCGCGCCCGGTTCTTCGACGTCGAGGCGACCGGCCGCGAGATCGCTTGGCCTGGCGGCGCCTTCTTCACGACGGACGGTCAGCAGATCGTCGCGCTCTTCGTCGTCGGCGATGTCGACAGCGTCAAGCGGCAGCTCGGCCTCGCGGCGGGAAGCGGCTCCTAGCCCGTCCGACTGGGCGGGGACGTGTGGGATTTAGGTACACGGCTGACCCTCTGTATCAAAGCGCGCGTATATCTGATTGAAAAAATCGTCAAAATTGATAAAATAGTGGACGGTGCCAGCGCTGGGCTGGCGATGCCGCATTGGGAGATGCGAACGGCCGCCTCGATTAGGGGGAGGAACGCCGATGCTCAGACGTATCATTTGGATACTGGCCAGCATATTCACTCTCATGGTCGCCGCACCGGACCGACCGCCTTTTTCCAGCGCTTTCGCCTTCGCGGCGGGCAGCGGCAGCGGCAGCGCGGCCCCGGGTAAGGCCACGGTCCCGCGCACGCAGGACAACGGCGACGCCTTGAGCGCCTTCATGTCCAGCCCGGTCTACACCCGGGTCGCCGACGCCGTGGCCAGCACGGTCGAGGCCGGCCCGCTCTTCCCCTTGCGCGGCGGGCTGGTCTGCCAGCGGATGACGCAGACGGTCAAGATCGACGGGCAGAACGTCCACGCCTCGGCGCTGATGTGCCGCAATCCCAACGGCGTGTGGAAGATCGCGGTGCCCCCCGGCAGCCAGGACGCGACCACGACGCGAGGTTCGACACCGCCGGCCGACAGGAAGTCGAACGTGCCGCGTCCTTCGCCCACCGGCTCGCCGGTCGCCAAGGTGCAGTAGCGGGCGGGGCTGCTCGCGTGTTGGATCGCCGCCACCGCGTTGCTCGCCGCCCCCTGAATCTGCATCAGCTGGCCGGCGATCTCCTCTGCGCGGCGGCCGCGCCGGGCAACGCTGTATCCATATAGACGATCAATGGCGTATCTGCTTCCGCTGGATCGATGGAGGTCCCTCCGATATTGAAATCGTCGACCACCACTAACCTCACTCCCAACCCGACGCCGGGAACCATCCTGCTTATGGAGTTTCTCGAGCCCATGGGGCTGAGCCAGAACGCGCTCGCCCGGGCGATCAAGGTGTCGCCGCGACGGATCAACGAAATCGTTCTCGGCAAGCGCGAGGTCACCGCCGACACGGATCTGCGCCTCGCGCGTTTCTTCCGGCTCTCGGAGGGATTCTGGATGGGCCTGCAGACTGACTGCGAGCTGTTGCAACGCCGCCGCGAGATCGCAGGCGAGCTGGCGACGATCCGACCGCGAGAGGCGGCGTAGGGAAAGCTCATGCCGACGACATAAGCAATTTTCGCCCGGCGCCCGAGGCGGAGCATAGAGAGAGGAATGTCACTCGGACACCACTTCTCGAAGTGGCCATTTGACCCCCGCCGCGGCGAGGCGGGTTGCAGTCGATTGCCTATCATGTGGCGAGCCTAGAATTCCCTCCGGCTATAACCTGCTTGAACGGATCAAGACGCGCAGCCGTTCAGAATGGCAGGCCGACTTTCTCGCGATAGACGCGATGGCACCCGGAGCACCCGGCTTCAGCCGTCCGCCTGAGCTGGTCGGCCGCTGCTGCCTTGTTGCCGCTCTTGACCGCTAGTTCGAGCTTGAGGGCTTCGTCGAGCATCGTCTTCTGCGCGGTCAGGAATTTTCCCCACTCGCTCCAGATGATCGGCTTCGCGCCGGATTCGCCGGGGAAGTCCAGCGTGCTCGTGCCGGGCGGAAAACGCCCCGGCTCCGCTCGCGCCAACGTGATCAGATCGCCGACGCTCCGCACCGCTGTGTTCTGATCGGCCTGGCCATCGACATAGTGCTTCACGCCGCCCATGGCGACGCCTTGCGCCTTCATCGCTTCACGCCGCTCCAGGACGATCGCCCGCTTGTCCTGCGCCAGCGCGCCGGCCGCACCGCCGAGGCCGATGAGTATCGCAGTGATCGCTCGGATGGAACGGCGTCTCATCGGAATCTCCTTCGGCGTGAAGCCATCATATGCTCCGGTTGGCATGGGCCCACCGTCCCTGGTCCGCCCGCCCCCAAGCTTGATATTACCGTCGTTCGAGCGCGGCGAAACATTCCCATCGCCGCCGGTGGATCGTAGCTGCACGGACCAAAGATTGCTTCGCCTGACGGTTCGCGATGATGACCGGAGAATATCCGTTTCAGGTTGACAATATTTCCGATTTGGAGAATAATTTGTCATGTTTGGCGGCATTGAGGTCTGTTCGTGTCCGTTTCAGCGCATCGCCTGCCCGGTCAAACACCTCGGGTTCCCAGCCGCCGAGCTTCTACAATTCGGCGATCGGGCAGCCACACTCCACCACCGGCCGCCTGTTTTTTCGCTGTTGTTTACAGGCGGAGGCCCCTCCGGCGCCCCCGACCCGGCCTCGCGCGTCTTGGTCGCGAAGCCGCCTTCCTATATACGCTACACATGTCCTCCGACCGCGATCTCTTCGCCCCGCTGACGCAAGACGCGGCGCCTGCGCCGTTCACCCCGGCGCCGCCGGTGCCGGGCGCGTCCTATCCGCATCTCGCCCGCCTCAACGAGGTGCAGCGCCGCGCCGTCGAGGCGATCGACGGGCCGGT
>DATAQP010000263.1:0-2176 GCA_036264595.1 Allostellaceae bacterium | reverse complement strand
AGGGGAGAGGGTCAAACCTCCGCGAGGGGAGAGGGCGACACCCCTTCCACCCGCCCGCCCGGCGTTCTAATCTCCCGCCGCAACGACGAGGAGCAACGATGCTGTCGCTTGACGATGTCCATGCCGCCGCCGCCCGCATCGAAGGCAAGGTGCGGCGCACGCCGCTGATCGAAGCAGCGCCGACCAAGCGCGCGCTCGGCGCCGGGAAGGTCAGCTACAAGCTCGAATGCCTGCAGGTCACCGGCTCGTTCAAGGCGCGCGGCGCCATCAGCAAGCTCGGCACGCTGACGGACGGCGAGATCGCCAAGGGGCTGGTCACCGCCTCGGGCGGCAATCACGGCCTCGCCATCGCCTATGCCGGCTGGCTGACCGGACGCCCGGCGACCATCTTCGTGCCCGAGAACGTCTCACCCGCCAAGGCGGCAAAGATCAAGGAATGGGGCGCCGAGCTGGTCGTCACCGGCAAGGTGTGGGACGAATCGAATCGCGCCGCGATGGCGCATGTGGAGCGCAGCGGCGCGACCTATGTCCACCCCTTCGCCGATACGGCGATCATGGCGGGACAGGGCACCATCGCGCTCGAGCTCTTCGCGGACGATCCCGCGATCGACACGCTGATCGTCGCCATCGGCGGCGGCGGGCTGATCGCCGGCATCGCCACCGCGGCCAAGGCGCTCAACCCTCGGATCCGCATCGTCGGCGTCGAGCCCTACGGCGCGCCGACCCTGCATGCCAGCCTCGCCGCCGGCCGCGTCGTCGAGCTCAAGGAGATCACGACGATCGTGCCGACGATGGCGGCGCGCAAGACCGAGGCAATCAATTTCGACATCATCCGCCGCCATGTCGAGGAGGTCGTGCTGGTCAGCGACGACGAGATGCGCGAGGCGGCGAAGTTCCTCTGGTTCGAGAGCGGCCTTGCCGTCGACCTCTCGGGCGCCGCCGCGGTCGCCGCCTTGCTCACCGGAAGGGTGCGCGCCGAAGCCGGAAGCCGGACCTGCGCGCTGGTCTGCGGCGCCGGGGCGGATGGCATTGTTTGAGATTGCACAAGCGCCGTGCGTCCTTCGAGACGGCCGCTACGCGGCCTCCTCACGATGAGGAAGAATTGTGTACGCCATTATAGATATACCTCATCCTGAGGAGCGCTCGGAGAGCGCGTCTCGAAGGACGCACGATGACCGTGCAATCCGCGGCGGCGCATAAGGAGACAGTGCATGACTGGTAACTCGGCGGCAAAGGCGGCAGCTTCGGTCGACGAGCAGCGCCTGTGGCAGCGCCACATGGCGATGGCGAAACTGGGTGCGACGCCGCGCGGCGGCGTCAGGCGGCTGGCGCTCGATGCCAATGACAACGAGGCGCGGCGCGTGCTCGTCGAGTGGGCGCGCGGGCTCGGCTTCAGCGCGTCGCTCGACCCGGTCGGCAATCTCTTCCTGCGCCGCGAGGGCAGCGCGCGCGACGCCGAGCCGGTGCTCGCCGGCTCGCATACCGACACCCAGCCGAGCGGCGGCAGATTCGACGGCATCTATGGCGTGCTCGCCGCCTGCGAGGCGCTCGAGGCGATCGAGCGCGCAGGCATCGCGACGCGCCGCCCACTCGAGGCGGTGGTGTGGACCTGCGAGGAAGGCGGGGCGCGTTTCCCGATGGGCACGATGGGATCGGGCGGCTTCGTCGGGCTCAAGCCGCTCGCCGACATCCTCAAGGTCACCGACGATGCCGGGATCACCGTCGCCGAGGCGCTGAAGGCGACGCGCGACGCGCTGCCCGGCGTGGCGGAACGTCCGCTCGGCTTTCCGGTCGCCGCCTTTCTGGAGGCCCATATCGAGCAGGGGCCGGAGCTCGAGGCCAAGGGCGACACGATCGGCATCGTCACCGGTATCCAGGGCGCGCGGCGCTTCATCGTCGAAATCGAGGGCGAGGACGCTCATGCCGGCACGACCTCGCGGGCGCGCCGCAAGGACGCGCTGTCCGCTGCCGTCGCCATGGTCGGCGCGCTGGAGAAAATCTTCCATGACGACCCGACCGACACCGTGCGCTTCACCGTCGGCCGTTTCCGAATCCGCCCCGACGCGCCGGCGGTGGTGCCCGGCCATGCAATCTTCAGCATCGATTTCCGTCATCCCGACGAGGCCGTGCTGTCGCGGCTCGGCGACCAGATCGAAGGCATCTGCCGCGCCAATGC
>DATAQP010000193.1:0-7043 GCA_036264595.1 Allostellaceae bacterium | reverse complement strand
AGCGCGGCAGTGCTAAGCCCTTCGCGAAGAATACCGCACGGGGGCGGAAACCCGCATCACCGCCTGCGCGCGGCGGATAACAGCGCGCCTCCCTGTCAGCCCCGCAGATGGCAGGCGACGCTGTGCCCGGGGGTGACCTCGCGCAGCAGCGGGGCCTCGACGCGGCAGCGCGAAACCGCATAAGCGCAGCGCGGATGGAAGGGACATCCTGGCGGTGGCTTCAGCGGGCTCGGCACGTCCCCCGGCAGCAGCCGCTTCGCGCGCTTCACCGCCGGATTGGCGATCGGCACCGCCGAGAGCAGCGCCTCGGTATAGGGATGCAGCGGATGGCGAAACAATGTCCGCTTGTCGGCCTGCTCGACGATCTTGCCGAGATACATGACGGCGATGCGGTGGCTGATATGGGCGACGACGGCAAGGTCGTGCGCGACGAAGAGATAGGACAGGCGCTTCGCCCGCTGCAGGTCAACCATCAGATTGATCACCTGCGCCTGGATCGAGACGTCGAGCGCCGAGACCGGCTCGTCGGCGACGATGAGCTTTGGGTTGAGCGCGAGGGCGCGGGCGATGCAGATGCGCTGCCGCTGCCCGCCGGAGAATTCGTGCGGGAAGTTGCGCATCTGGGCGCGCCGCAGGCCGACCTGATCGAACAGGGCGGCGACGCGCTCGGCCCCGTCCCTGCCCTTCAGCATGCCGTGCACGAGCAGCGGCTCGGCGACGATATCACCCGCCGACATGCGCGGATTGAGCGAGGAGAAGGGATCCTGGAAGATGATCTGCATCTCGCGCCGATAGGGTCGCATCGCCGCCTTGCTCAAGAAGGTGATGTCGGCGCCGTTCAGCCGAATGGTGCCGGCAGTCGGCTCGATCAGCCGCAGCACGCTGCGCGCCACCGTCGATTTGCCGCAGCCGCTCTCGCCGACGAGGCCGAGCGTCTCGCCGGCGCCGATCGTGAAGCTCACGCCGTCGACGGCGAGGACATGGCCGGCGGTCCGCCGCAGCAAGCCCTTGCGCACGGGAAAATGCTTGCGCAGATCGCTGACGTCGAGAACCGGCGGATCAGCCATTCGCCGCCTCCGCATGCCAGCACGCCGCCCAGTGGCGCGGCCGTTTCTCCTCGTAGGGTGGATAGATCGTGCGACAACGCTCGTCGGCGCGGGCGCAGCGCGGCGCGAAGGCGCAGCCGGGTGGCAGCTTCATCAGCGACGGCACCATGCCCGGAATCTCCACCAGCCGCTCGACCGTCTCGCCGCCGCTGACATCGAGGCGCGGGATCGAGGCGAGCAGCCCTCGCGTATAGGGATGCAGCGGCGCCGCGAAGAGTGCCTCGACGCTGGCCTCCTCGACCTTGCGTCCGGCATACATGACGATGACGCGCTGCGCCGTCTCCGCCACCACGCCGAGATCATGGGTGATGAGGATGACGGCGGTGCCCATCGCCTGCTGCAGCTCGAGGATGAGGGCGAGGATCTGCGCCTGGATGGTGACGTCGAGCGCGGTCGTCGGCTCGTCGGCGATCAGCACTGAAGGCTTGCAGGCGAGCGCCATGGCGATCATCGCGCGCTGGCGCATGCCGCCTGAGAGCTGATGGGGATATTCGCGGGCACGCTGCGCGGCTTCAGGGATCTTGACCAGATCAAGCATCTCGACCGCCCGCGCGAGGGCGGCGGCGCGCGATAGGCCTTGGTGGAGGCGGAGCGCCTCGCCGATCTGCTCGCCGATCGTCAGCACCGGGTTGAGCGAGGTCATCGGCTCCTGGAAGATCATCGAGATCTCGTTGCCGCGCACGTCGCGCATCGCCGCCGTGTCGAGGCGCAAGAGATCGCGGCCGTTGAGCGTGACGCTGCCGCCGACGATGCGGCCCGGCGGCTCGGGGATGAGACGCATGAGGGAGAGCGCCGTCATGCTCTTGCCGCAGCCGGATTCGCCGACGATGGCAAGAGTTTCGCCGCGACGGAGCGCGAAGGAGACGTCGTCCACCGCCTTGACGACGCCCTGGCGGGTGAAGAAGACGGTTCGCAGCCCTTCGACGGCGAGAACCGCATCCGATGCCTCGGGCTTCCTTACCTCAGGGGCGCTCATCCGTCGCGCTGCCGTGGATCGAGAATGTCGCGCACGGCATCGCCGAGCAGGTTGGTGCCGAACACCACCAGGCTGATCGCGAGGCCGGGAAAGATCACCAGCCAGGGCGCAGTCCGCACATATTCCGCCGCCGATTCCGAGAGCATGCGGCCCCAGGAGGGATAGGGCTCGGGAATGCCGAGGCCGAGGAAGGAGAGCGACGCCTCGGTGAGAATCGCCGAGCCGAGCTGGGCGGTGGCGAGCACGATCAGCGGCGCCAGCGTGTTCGGCAGCACGTGACGCAGCGCGATGCGCAGCTCGCTCATGCCGGTGGCGCGCGCCGCCTCGACGAAGGGCAGCTCGCGCAGCGCCAGCGTGTTGGCGCGGATGACGCGCGCGACATACGGAATGAGCGGGATGGCGATCGCGATGATGGTGTTCTCGAGCGAGGGGCCGAGCGCCGCCGCCATCACTAGCGCGAGGACGAGGAGCGGCAGCGCCTGCAATATGTCGATGACCCGCTGAACGACGAGATCGACCCAGCCAAGCAGGAACCCCGAGGTCAGGCCGATGACGACGCCGAAAGCCGAGCCGAGCAGTGTCGAGAAGATGCCGACGGCGAGGGAGATGCGAGCGCCGTAGACGATACGGCTGTAGACGTCGCGGCCGAAGGAATCGGCGCCCATCCAATGCGCCGCGCTGGGCGGTGCGAGGGAGAGCGATGCCGTCACCGTGAGCGGATCGTAGGGCGCGATGACATCGGCAAACACGGCGGCGAGGATGAAGATCGTCATGATGACGGCACCGATCGCGCCGAGCGGATGGCGGCGGGCGAGAAAGAGCAGCGCGCCGAGACCGCCCTCGGCACGGGCGCCCGCCCTGGTCAGCTCGGCATCGTACTCGTCGATGTGCAAGATCCACCTAGTCCGCGAATTTGATGCGCGGATCGAACGCCGCGTAGAGCAGATCGACGATGAAATTCACCGTGACCACGATGATCGCGATGAACATCACCAGATTCTGCACGATCGGGTAGTCGCGGCCGCGGATCGCCTCGACCAGGAACCGCGCTACGCCGGGAATATTGAAGACCGTCTCGGTGACGATCAGCCCGCCCATCAGGAAGGCGGCCTCGATGCCGATCACAGTGATGACCGGGAGGATCGCGTTCCTCAGCGCGTGGTGATAGTTGACGGTGCCGTCTGAGGCGCCCTTCGAGCGCGCCGTGCGAATATAGTCCTGGCGCAGCACCTCGAGCATCGACGAGCGCGTCAGCCGCATGATCAGCGCCGAGCTGCGGAAGCCGACCGCCGCCGCCGGCACGCTGTACATCAGCAGCGCGTCCCAGACTGTCTGCGGCTCCGCGCTGTAGATCGGGATGGTGCCGAACGCCGCGACGAAGCCCATCAGGATGAGGAGACCGAGCCAGAAGGCCGGCATCGACAAGCCGCTGAGGCTGACGATGCGCAGCAGATAGTCGAGGCCGGTATTCTGCTTGACCGCGCTGATGACGCCGAGCGGCACGCCGAAGAGAATGGAGAAGCCGAGGGCGAGCCCGGCTAGCCGCGCCGTGATCGGAACGCGCGGCAGGATCTCGGCGAGGGCCGGCTTCTCGGAGATGTAGGAATAGCCGAGATCGCCGTTGAACAGCCCGCCGATCCAGCGCGCATATTGCACGGCGATCGGCTGATCGAGGCCGAGATCGTGCTCGATCTGCGCCTTCTCCGCCGGATTCACAAAGCCGGCGGCGTCGAACAATATGTCGACGATGTTGCCGGGCACCAGCCGCAGCAGGATGAAGATGATGACGGAAATGCCGAACAGCATCACCAGCATCAGCAGGAAGCGTCGCGTCACATAGGCTGCCACCGGCGTTCTCCTAGCCGAGCGCCCGTCCCGCTACTTGTCGAGCCACAGATCCTCGTAGCGATAGCCGTTATAGGAGCTGTTGACCATCACGGTGACGCCCTTGACCTGGGGCTGCCAGCACGTGCCGGCGCGGATGTGATAGATGATCGGCCGGGCGACGTCCTCCTGCAGCCTCTTGTCGATGTCCCAGACGAGCGTGCGGCGCTTGTCGATATTGGTCTCCATCGATTGCTGATCGAACAGCTTCTCGAGATCCTTGTTGCAGTACTGGGTGTAGTTGCGCTCGGAGTTGCAGGCATAATTCTCGTAGAAGGACTGGTCGGGATCGTCGACGGCGTTGCCGGTGAGGTTGAGGCCGACGGCGTAATCCTTGCGCGCCACCTTGGCGAACCAGTTGCTGGTCTCGACGACGTCGAGCTCGCCGTCGATATAGATCTCCTTGAGCTGGTCGATGAGGATGACCGCCGGATCGCGATAGACCGCGATGTTGCGCGTCGACACCTTGATATTGAGCCGCTTGTCCGGCCCGTATCCCGCCTTCTCGATCAGCTTGCGCGCCTGCTCGCGATTCTTCTTCACGTCGGGATCGTAGCCCGGAATTGTGCGTAGCATGTCCGGCGGCATGCCCCAGAACCCTTCGGGCGGCGGCTGCATCGTGCCGCCGATATCGGCCTGCCCCTCGAACAGGATGTCGATGAACGATTTGCGGTCGAGCGCCATCGCCATGGCCAGCCGCACATCTTCATTGTCGAAAGGCGGCTTCTCGCGGTTGACGATGAGGTTGGTGGCGACATTGGTCGGCACCATCTCGCAGATCGCCGCGGGGTCCTGCGCCTTGATGTCCCGGAGCAGCGGATTGGTCACCTCGGTCGGGAAGGTCATGTCGAACTTGCCGGCGATGAAGGCGAGAATGGCGTTCGAGCGGTTCGGCACGATGGTGAATTCCATGCCGTCGAGATGCGGCAGGCCGGGCTTCCAATAGTCCGGGTTGCGCGTCAGCGTGATCGATTCGTTCTGCTTGAACGAGACGAACTTGAACGGCCCGGTGCCGATCGGATGGGTGCGCATGTCGGCCGGCGAGACGTGACAGGGATAGATCGGCGTATAGCCGGAGGCGAGCAGCGCGAGCAGCGCCGGCTGCGGCCGCTTGAGGCTGAAGACGACCTGCGCATCGCCGTTGGCGGTGACCTCGGCGACGTTCTCGTACCACGTCTTGCGAGGATTCTTGCGGAACTTGGCCGTCCCCTTGTCCCTCAGCATGTCGAAGGTGCAGACGACGTCCTTGGCGCTGAACGGCTTGCCGTCATGCCATTTGACGCCGCTGCGCAGGTTGAAGGTCAGCTCGGTTTTGTCGGGGCTCCAGGCCCAGTCCGTGGCGAGTTCGGGGACGATCGACTGCAGGCTGTTCTGCGCCACGTCCTGCTTGTAGAAGACGAGGTTGTTGAAGACCGGCATGAACGGCACGTTGTTCGAGTACGTCGCCTCCTCGTGGATCGAGGCGCTCGCCGGGCTGTCGCGATGATACATCTTGAGGATAC
Source organism: Allostellaceae bacterium (assembly GCA_036264595.1). Lineage (GTDB taxonomy): Bacteria > Pseudomonadota > Alphaproteobacteria > ATCC43930 > CGMCC-115725 > URHD0088. The sequence goes on along the minus strand of DATAQP010000193.1, from coordinate 1,575 downwards.
CGCCCTGCTTCTGGGCAAAGGCCGGAACGGCCGCGAAGGTCAGCGCAAGCACGCAGCTCGCGGCCGTCGCCGCGCCAAGACCAAGCTTCATGGTCGTATCCTCCCAGACTTTTTTTCTATGTCAGATACTAGTCGAAGGGTGGCCTCGACGCGAGCCTAACCGCATGGACGCGGCGTCTCGATGATCGACGTCAAGGACGGCGAGTTCTCCCTCGCCGACCAGCCGACGCCGGGCTGGGTCCCGGAGCCGTGATCGCGATCAGGATCAGGCTACGCGGCTAGAACTCGCCGCGTCCCTTGTCGCGCATCAGCCGCGCCTTGTCGCGCTGCCAGTCCTTGGTCTTCTCCGCCTCGCGCTTGTCGGCCTTCCTCTTGCCCTTGGCGAGGCCGATCTCGCATTTGGCGATGCCGCGCTCGTTGAAATAGATGCCGAGCGGCACCACCGTCATGCCGTCGCGGCGGATGGCGCCGAGCAGCTTGTCGAGCTCGCGCCGATGGAGCAGCAGCTTGCGCGGTCGGCCGGGCTCGTGATTGATCCGCGCCGGCTTGTATTCCGGGATATGGGCGTTGACGAGGTAGAGCGCCCCGTCGCGCTCAGCAGCATAGGATTCATTGATGCTGGCCTGGCCCTGGCGCAGCATCTTCACCTCGGTTCCGGCCAGCACCATGCCGGCCTCCAAGGTGTCCTGGATCAGGAAATTGTGCCGCGCCTTGCGATTCTGCGCCGCATATTTGTCGGTCTCGCGTCGCGCCACTGAAGATCGTTCAGTTGATCAGGCCGGCGCCGCGCATCGCCTGGGAGACGCGTTCCTTGCTCTCGGCCGCGATCTCGCAGAGCGGCAGCCTTGTCTCGGCCGTCGTCTTGCCGAGCAGCGAGGAGGCGTATTTCACCGGACCCGGACTCGCCTCGCAGAACATCGCATCGTGCAGCGGCGCCAAGCGCTCGTTGACCCGCGCCACCGTCTTGAGATCGCCGCGCTGCCACGCCTCATGCAGATCGGCGCAGAGGCGCGGCGCGACATTCGCCGTCACCGAGATGCAGCCATGGCCGCCCTGCGAGAGATACGGCACCACCGTGATGTCCTCGCCCGAGAGCTGGCAGAACTTCGGACCGATGGCGAGGCGGGTGCGCAGCGGACGAGCGAGATCCATCGTCGCATCCTTGACGCCGACGATGTTCTTCAGCTTGGCGAGCCGCGCCATCGTCGCCACCGACATGTCGACGACGCTGCGCGGCGGGATGTTGTAGATGATGATCGGCAGGTCGACGGCATCGTGGATCGCCTTGAAGTGCTGGTAGAGCCCTTCCTGGGTCGGCTTGTTGTAGTAGGGCGTGACGACGAGGGCGGCGTCGGCCCCCGCCTCCTTGGCATGGCGCGTCAACTCGATCGCCTCAGCCGTCGAGTTGGAGCCCGAGCCGGCGATCACCGGCACCTTGCCCTTCGCTACCTCGAGGCAGAGCTCGACGACGCGCTTGTGCTCCTTGTGGCTCAGCGTCGGCGATTCGCCGGTCGTGCCGCACGGCACCAGGCCGTGGGTACCCTGCTCGATCTGCCAGGCGATGAAGTTCTGAAA
>DATAQP010000168.1:0-1575 GCA_036264595.1 Allostellaceae bacterium | reverse complement strand
CGAGGGCATCCGCCATGTCACCTCGATGGACATCCAGTTCGCCGAGGAGCTCGACTATCGCATCAAGCTTTTGGGGTTGGCGCGCGAGACGCGATACGGCATCGAGCAGCGGGTTCATCCCTGCATGGTGCCGCTGGCCGCGCCGATCGCCCATATCGAGGGCGTGTTCAACGCCGTCGTCGTCGAGGGCGACTTCGTCGGCACCACGATGTTCCAGGGCCGCGGCGCGGGGCAGGGGCCGACCGCCTCGGCCGTGGTCGCCGACCTGGTCGACGTGGCGCGCGGCCGTCACATGCCGGCCTTCGTCGTGCCGGCGGCGCGCCTCGCCGACAAGAAGACCTCGCCGATGGATCGCCATGTCGGCGCCTACTACATGCGCCTGACGGTACAGGACCGGCCGGGCGTGATCTCGGCGGTGTCGGGCGCGCTCGCCAAGGAGCGCATCTCGCTCGAATCGATGCTGCAGCGCGGGCGCTCGCAGTCGGGCGAGGTGCCGGTCGTGCTGACGACGCACGAGACGGAAGAGGCCGCGATGCGGCGCGCGCTGGCGCGGATCGCCAAGTTGAAGGCGGTGGCCGAAGAGCCCTGCCTGATCAGGATAGAGGCGTTTTAGGCGGCGCAATCAGACGCCGCGGATGGAGGAAGCGATGGCTGACACGGGTAAAATGGACCGTAATCTCGCGCTCGAGGCGGTGCGGGTCACGGAGGCGGCGGCGCTCGCGGCGTCCAAGCTGATGGGCCGCGGCGACGAGAAGATGGCCGACCAGGCGGCCGTCGACGCCATGCGCACGACACTCAATTCGCTCGCCATCGAGGGCACCGTGGTGATCGGCGAGGGCGAGCGCGACGAGGCACCGATGCTCTATATCGGCGAGAAGGTGGGCGGCGGCGGACCCAAGATCGACATTGCGCTCGACCCGCTCGAAGGCACCACCATCACCGCCAAGGGCCTGCCCAATGCGCTGGCCGTCATGGCGATGGCCGAGCATGGCGGCTTCCTCAATGCGCCCGACGTCTACATGGACAAGATCGCCGTCGGCGGCGGCCTGCCCGAGGGCATCGTCGATCTCGACAAGACGCCCAAGCAGAATCTCGCCGACCTCGCCAAGGCCAAGAAGATCGACGTCGCCGACCTCGTGGTCTGCATCCTCGACCGGCCGCGCCATTCCGAGCTCATCGCCAAGGTGCGCGAGGCCGGCGCCCGCATCGTGTTGATCGGCGACGGCGACGTGTCGGGCGTGATCGCCACCTCGACCGGCGATTCAGGCATCGACATCTACATGGGCTCGGGCGGCGCGCCGGAGGGCGTTCTGGCGGCGGCGGCGCTGCGCGCCATCGGCGGCCAGATCCAGGGTCGCCTGCTGTTCCGCAACGACGACGAGCGCGGCCGGGCCAAGCGCTTCGGCATCACCGACTTCAATCGCAAATACAATCTGCTCGACCTCGCCAAGGGCAACGTCATGTTCGCGGCGACCGGCGTCACCAGCGGCACCATGCTGGAGGGCGTGCGCCGCTTCGCCGGCGGCGCCATCACCCACTCGATGGTGATGCGCTCCAAGACCGGCACGGTGCGCT
>DATAQP010000090.1:0-18074 GCA_036264595.1 Allostellaceae bacterium | reverse complement strand
CGCCAGCATCGGCACGATCATGAGGAAGCGGCCGATGAGCATCGCGAAGGCGAGCGTCACGTTCTAGAAGAGCGTGTTGGCGCTGATCCCGGCAAAGGCGCTGCCGTTGTTTCCCGTCGCCGAGGTGAAGGCGTAGAGAATTTCGCTATAGCCGTGCGGACCGGCATTGGCCGGGCCGGCGAGCCCAGCCGGCACGACGGTCGCCACGGCCGAGAAGCCGAGGATGGAAAGCGGCAGGATGAGGATGGCGAGCATCGCCATCTTGACCTCCTTCGCCTCGATCTTCTTGCCGAGATATTCGGGCGTGCGGCCGACCATCAGCCCGGCGACGAAGACCGCCACGATGGCGAAGAGCAGCATGCCGTAGAGGCCTGAGCCGACACCGCCGAAGATGATCTCGCCGAGCATGATGTTGGCGAGCGGGATCATGCCGCCGAGCGGCATCAGGCTGTCATGCATGGTATTGACGGCACCGCAGGAGGCATCCGTCGTCACCGTCGAGAAGAGCGACGAGTTGGCGATGCCGAAGCGGACCTCCTTCCCCTCCATGTTGCCGCCTGCCTGCAGCCCGCTGGGCGCGCTGTCGATATTGAGTGCGGCGAAGGCCGGATTGCCGGGCGCCTCCGCCCAGTAGACCGTGATGACGCCGGCGAGGAAGAGGACGCCCATGACGGCAAAGATTGCCCAGCCCTGGCGCTGCGATCCAACCATGCGGCCGAAAACGTTGGTGAGCGCGGCGCCGATCGAGAAGATCAGGACCATCTGGACGAAGTTCGTCAGGGCGGTCGGGTTCTCATAGGGGTGGGCGGAGTTGGCGTTGAAGAAGCCGCCGCCATTCGTGCCCATCATCTTGATAACCTCTTGCGAGGCCACGGGGCCTTGCGCGATCACCTGCTTGGCGCCTTCGAGCGTCGTCGCCTCGGTATAGGCGTTGAGATTCTGCGGCATGCCCTGCCAGACGAAGAAGAGGGCGACGACGATCGAGATCGGCAGCAGCACGTAGAGGGTGCAGCGCACGAGGTCGACCCAGAAATTGCCGATCGCCTTTGCCGACCGTCGGGAGAAGCCGCGGATCAGCGCGATGGCCAGCGCGATGCCGGTGGCGGCGGAGACGAAATTGTGCATCGTCAGCCCGGCCATCTGCGTCAGATAGCTCATCGTGCTCTCGGGCGTATAGGACTGCCAGTTCGTGTTGGTCACGAAACTGACCGAGGTATTGAAGGCGAGATCGGGCGCGACCGGATCGAGGCCCTGCGGATTGAACGGCAGACCTGCCTGCAGGCGCTGCAGCGCGTAGAGGAAGATGAACCCCGCCACGCTGAACAGCAGCATGGCCACGCCATAGGTGATCCAATGCTGTTCGGTCTTCTTGTCGACGTCGCTGACGCGGTAGATACCGCGCTCGAGCGGACCGAGGACCGGCGAGAGGAAGGTCCGTTCGCCCGTGAAGACGCGCGTCATGAAGCCGCCGAAGGGCTTCACCAGAAGCGTCACGACCACGCAAAAGAGCGCGATCTGCAGCCAGCCGTTGAGTGTCATGGTCAAGCGTTCCTTAGAACCGCGCGCCTAGAACCGTTCCGGACGGATCAGCGCATAGACGAGATAGGCGAGAATGAGGAGCGAGGCGGCGCCGCCGAGAGAGAAATCGAACATGGGGACCTCACAAGCGATCGCAGGCGAAGAGGTAGAGGATGCAGACCGCAAGGCCGGCGGTTCCGGCGGCGAGCATGATGAAATCAAGCATGGCATTGCCTTTGGCAGGATCGGGCGAAAGTCGTCACCATGGACGCCTTCTCAATTGACGGTGCTAGAGAAGAGGCTGCGTACGTATAAAAGCGAGAGGGAGTTGATCGCTGCACTATAGGAATTCCATAAAGATTTCTTGGTCCGGAACCGTACGGTCCGTGGTTTCCGCGCGACCGTGCTCCGAGACATCGGGAATGGCGGCAGGCCTTTGGCCTAGGTTCCGTTGCCGTCTCGTACGACGATCGAACCCAATCCAAAGCCGGCGATATTGATCTGGATCAGAATGCCAAATGCGGCCGCACGCGCTTCTAACCCCAGCCCATGGTGCCTTTCAGTGCATGGGCCAGCGCGCAGAGCCCGGTGAACGCCATGGCCTCGTCCCAATGGTTTAGCGAGTCGGCGTTGTAGTTTTCCCGGTGCAGCATGGCGATCATCACCGACGTCAGAACGTTGGCGCTGGCGAGCATCAGGATGCTGGCGAGAGGCGGCCGGTTGACGAGGGTTCCGGCGAATATCCCGACCGCCGCCAGCTTGACGAAGAAGCGCTGGACCGCCCATTGCGATGCCGCATCGAGACGGTGCGGCTCGCGCTGCCGCGCTTGTGAAGGCATCATGGGCGTGAATTCCGCGCGCCGACCAACGGCCGCGTCCATCCGTAATCCTGCTGCACGACGACGACGAGCCCGTCGACATTGAGCCACAGCGTCGCCGGTGCCGCCTCGCAGCTTTGCCGCGCGAAGTGAAGGGCGTCCCCGATATCGGCGAAACTGCCGTGACGCTGATTATCTGCCGTCACCACGCTCCATGTGCCGTCCGCTTCGCGGGTGAAGCGGATGAGCGGCGGCGACGTCTCCGGCGCCGGAATGCCCAATCGCGGTGTTGCCGTCGACTCGGCGACGTGGGCGCTTGCGGATTGCGGCAAGCCGACTGAGCGGGTGTCCATGGATCGCTACCCTCAGAGTGGCAGAAAGAGCCGGATGCGCAGATAGAACAGCGCAACGGCTAGGATCACGAGAGCGAGAACGGGCAAGCCGGCGATCGCGCGGTCGCGAATGAGGTAAAGCCCGCGGGAACGGCCGCGAGAGACCGGCGCCGGGGCGGCGTTGAATGATTCGAATGTGGTCATGGTTGTCGTATCCGGGGACGCCAGCACGGTTGCGGCGCCCGACGACCGCCAAGGAACATCCGGCCGGGGTTAAAAATCGAGAGCGAGTGGATGGCGCCGGGATAAAGCCGGCATATAGATCGGCGCGACTAGCGGTCCAGCGTCGCGCGCAAGGTGCGGGCGGCGGTGCCGGCGGCATCCACCGGGACATTGGCGAAGCCGATGAGCAGTCCCGGGCTGGCGGCGCGTTTCACTGCGCTGCCCGAGAGCGCCACTGGCCAGAGGTTGCGCTCCTGCGCTCGTCGTGCAACGTCGGCGTCATTGGTGCCGCGCGGCAGACGGCCGATCAGATGCATGCCGCCGGCCGGCACCTCGATAGTCATTCGCTCGCCGCACGCCCCCTGCAGGGCCTCGCTCAGAGCTTCCCGCCGTTCGACATAGAGCTGGCGCATCTTCCGGATGTGGCGCGCAAAATGCCCCTCCTCGATGAAGGCGGTGACGACCGTCTGGACGAGCGCCGACGGCGCCGGGTGCAGGGCCGCGCAGGCGGCGGCGAAGCGCCCGATCAATGCTTCGGGCACGACGAGATAGCCGACGCGAAGGGCGGGGAAGAGAACCTTGCTAAAAGTGCCGACATAGAGCACGCGCTCGCGCGTATCGATGCTCTTGAGGGCGGGCAGGGGGCGGCCGCGATAGCGGAACTCGCTGTCGTAGTCGTCCTCGATGATCCAGGCTTTGGCGCCCGACGCCCAGTCGAGCAGGGCAAGGCGGCGGGCGATGGGGAGGGTGACGCCGAGCGGGAATTGATGACAGGGCGTCACCACCGCGAAGCGCGCCTGCGGCGCCTTGGCGTGCGCGGCGGCGACGTCGAGCCCGTTGTCGTCGACGGGAACGGCGATCAGCCGGGCGCCGGCGAAGGCGAGCGCCTGGCGGGCGAGGAAATAGCCGGGATCCTCGATCCAGACTTTGTCGCCGGGCCGCAGCAGCGTTTGCGCGATGAGCGAGATGGCGCCCTGATAGCCGGTGGTGATGAATATCTGCTCCGGCGTACAGGCGACGCCGCGGGCAATGCGCAGATAGACGGCGATGCGGCGGCGCAACTCGTCGAGCCCGGCCGGCTCGAGGCGACCGAGATCGTAGGCCGCGGCAGCCCGCGCGCAGCGTGCCGTCAGTCGCGACCACAGCTTGCGCGGGAAGGCGTCGAGCGCCGGCAGGCCCATGCGGAAGAGCAGCGCCGGGTTGCGGCGTCGGGCCCTCGCCGCGTGGTCGGCCGCCACCGCTTCTGGTGGTGTGGACCGGCGCGCGCCGGCGGGCGAGGGGCTCAGCGCAGGCTCGACGAAGGTGCCGGCGGCGCCGCGGCCGGCGATGTAGCCTTCCGCCGCCAGGATCTGATAGGCGGTCTCCACCGTGCCGCGCGCCACGGCGAGCTGGCTCGCCAGGCTGCGCGCCGAGGGCAGCCTTGCGCCGGCGCGCAGCTCGCCCGACAGAATGGCGCCGCGGATACGCGCGTAGATCTGGCGGTGCAGCGTGCCGCCTTGTCTCGCTCGCAGAACCAGGCGCAGACGATCGGGCGCATGCCGCATTGCCGCCTTCCCAGCCAAACCGATGGCCCAGTCTATTAGCACGGAAATGGCTCTTTCATATAGGTCGTGACGGTGCTCCAATCGCGCTCATGCGAACGGCCATGACAGGAGCATATGACGATGAGGGAGCGGATCGATCGACAGGCGATTTACCGGCTTCAGCCGACCATCGCGAGCAGCTTGCGCGCGCTCGGCGAGGCACCGGTGACCGCCGGGTTGGACAAGACGCTGCTCGAGCTGGTGAAGCTGCGCGCCTCGCAGCTCAATGGCTGCGCCTTCTGCCTCAACATGCACAGCGTCGAGGCGCGCAAGCTGGGGGAGGATCAGCTCAGACTCGATCTCGTCGCCGCCTGGCGCGAGGCGCCCTGCTTCAACGAGCGTGAGCGGGCGGCGCTCGCCTGGACCGAGGCACTGACCGCGCTGACGCCGGACCATGTACCGGACGATGTCTATGCGATGGCGAAGGCGTCGTTCTCCGACGAGGAGTTCGTCAATCTGACCGCGGCAGTGGTCGCCATCAACAGCTGGAACCGGATCGCCGTCGCCTTCCGCTTCGCGCCGTCCGTGTGATGCAGCGGTTTCTAGGGAAATGGAAAAGGAGCCTGTCATGATCCAATTGCAGCACCGCACCCGCGATATCACCTTGCTCGCCTTCGGCGCTGCGCTGGTCGCTGTCGGGCTGACCCTCGTGCCGCCTGCTGCGCATCACGCGGTGCCTGCCGATCCGGTACCCATGATGGCGAGCAAGATCACGGCGACGAAAATCTCCGAGGAGAAGCTGGCGCATGTTCCCGGCAAGACCGTCACCGTCGAGATCGTCGAGTTCCCGCCGGGCGCGATCGCGGCCGAGCATCATCATGCGGGCTCGGTGACTGCCTATATACTCTCCGGCACGCTGCGCTCGCAGCTCGCCGGCGGGCCGGCCATCGAATACAAGGCCGGCGAGTCGTTCTTCGAGCCGCCGGGGGCGATCCATGTCCTGGCCGAAAACCCGAGCGCGACCGAGCCGGCGCGCTTCATGGCCATCCATGTCGCCGATGACGGCGCGCAACTCACCGTCTACCATTGAGGCGCGCGATGGCGCCGCAGGAGCTGAGCCTGACGCCGCCGCGGCGCGACGATAAGGCGATGTGGATCACCTATCATATGGATCTCTAGGACGGGCGGCTCGGCAGCCGCGGCGAACAGTCGGTCGGTTGCAGAATGCGATCCTCGATCGCGCCGACCAGCGTGCCGTGCTTCGCCGCCGTTTCGCGTTTGATGCCGGCCCATTCCTCATCCGCCATGAAGGCCGTCCAGGCAGCGGTTTTGGCCTGCTCGTCGGGCCATTCTAGGATGTAGACGAATTCGCAGCGGCCGGCATGGCTGGTCTTCCACATCGCGACGATGCGGAAATCGTATTTGCGCATGATGCGCGCGGCGTGGTCGCGAAAGCGCGCGTGGAACGCCGCCTTGTTGGCGTCGAAGATCTCGTAGATGCGCAGCTGGTGAATCATCAGCCTGCCTCGCGTTTATGTAAATCCGACGATGTGATTAGAGCAGGCCGAGCTCCAGCCTTGCTTCCTCGCTCATGCGCTCCTGCGTCCAGGGCGGCGTCCAGACCAGCTTGACCCGCACCTCGCCGACGCCGGGCACGGTGCGGATCGCCTTCTCGACCTCGCCGGGCAGCGAGCCGGCAACGGGGCAGGATGGCGCTGTCAGGGTCATCTCGACATAGACCGTGCCGTCGCGCTTGACGATGAGCTCGTAGATGAGGCCGAGATCGACAAGATTGACCGGCAGCTCGGGATCGCGGACGGTCTTCAGCGCCTCGAGAACCTGGGCGGCGAGCGCTTCATCGGTCTCGCCGTCCCCAGGGCGCTCGACGTCGCTCGCCGTCTCCGGCCGTGCCGGCAGGAAGTCGAAGAGATCCTTGCCGTCGTCGAAGCGCGACTTCTCGCTGGCGCCGCTCATTCGGTCTTCACCGTCGCGCCGATGGCGCCGCTCTTCACTGCCGCCTCGAAGGCGCGCCACGGCAGCGTCGCGCATTTGACCCGGATCGGGTACGCCTTGACGCCGGAGAGCGGCTCGAGCCGCTCGTAATCGTCCTCGAGGTCAGGCGCGACCCCCTGCTCTTCGTTCCCGGTCACCTTGGCGTGGAAGGCGCGGAACAGCGAATCGGCCTCCGCCACCGTCTTGCCCTTCAGCACTTCGGTCATCAGCGAGGCTGCCGCCGTCGAGATGGCACAGCCTCGCCCCTCGAAGCTGACATCCTCGATGCGGTCGCCGTCGAGCTTGAGATAGATCGTGACCTTGTCGCCGCAGAGCGGGTTGTTGCCATGGGCGAAATGGCTGGGATGCTCGATCGCCCGCTTGTTGCGCGGATGCTGGCCATGATCGAGGATGATGTCCTGATAGAGCTCGCGCAGGTCCATCAACGGGCGCTCCTCGGCCGGGCGAAGATCGCCTGCGCCGCGCCGATCGCCTCGGCCAGCGCGTCGATGTCGCTCTCGTCGTTGTAGACCCCGAGCGAGGCGCGGGTCGTCGCCGCGAGGCCGAGCTTGTCCATAAGCGGCTGGGCGCAATGGTGGCCGGCGCGCACCGCCACCTTGTGCTGGTCGAGGATGGTGGCGAGGTCGTGCGGGTGGATGCCCTCGACCTCGAAGGAGAGCACGCCGAAGCGGCGCTGCCCGGCGCCGATCAGCCGCACGCCCGGCATCTGCGACAGCACGTCGACGCCATAGCCGGTGAGCGCCTCCTCGTGGTCGAAGATGCACTGGCGGCCGATTCCCTCGACATAGTCGACCGCCATCCCGAGGCCGATGGCGCCCGAGATGTCAGGCGTGCCGGCCTCGAATTTATGCGGCGTCTCGTTATAGGTCGTCTTCTCGAAGGTGACGTTGAGGATCATGTCGCCGCCGCCCTGCCAGGGCGGCATGGCGTCCAGCAAATCGAGCCGGCCGTAGAGCACGCCGATGCCGCTCGGCCCATACATCTTGTGGCCCGAGAAGGCGTAGAAGTCGCAGCCGAGCGCCTGCACGTCGACCGGCATGCGCGGCACTGCCTGGCAGCCGTCGATCAGCACCTTGGCGCCCTTTGCGTGGGCGAGGCGGACGATCGTCTCGACCGGCAGCAGGCTGCCGATTGCGTTGGCGATATGGGTGATGGCGACCAGCCTGGTGCGCGGACCGAGCAGCCGCTCGAATGCCGCCATATCGAGCCCGCCGGTCGGCTCGATCGGCACGACGACGAGCTCGATGCCGATGCGGTCGCGCAACATCTGCCAAGGCACGATATTGGAATGGTGCTCGAGCTCGCTGATGACAACCTCGTCGCCGGCCTTGAGGAAGGCCGGGCCGAAGGTGTTGGCGACGAGGTTGATCGCCTCGGTGGCGCCGCGCACGAAGATGATCTCGCGGCTATCGGCGGCGTTGACGAAGCCGCGCAGTTTCTCGCGCGCCTCCTCATAGAGCTCGGTCGAGCGTGCGCTCAGCCTATAGACGCCGCGATGCACGTTGGCGTAGTCGTGGCGGTAAAAATCGGCGACGCCGTCGATGACGGCGCGGGGCTTCTGTGCGCTCGCCGCACTGTCGAGGAAGATCAGGCCGGGATTGTTCTCGAAAACCGGGAAGTCGCGCCGGATCGCCTGCGGATCGAGGCGCCCGGCGGCGAGCGGCATTGTGCGGAGATTGGCAGCGGGGGACATGCGTTCAGCCCTTCGGGTTGGCTAGCCAGGTGTCGAGATGACGGCGCAGATAGGTCTGGGCCGCGGCGTCCTCGACCAGCTCGATGGCCTCGGCGGCGAATGCCTCGATCAGCATCAGCCGCGCCTCGGATTCGGGAATGCCGCGGGCGCGCAGATAGAACATCGCCGTCTCATCGAGATCGCCGATCGTGGCGCCGTGGCTGCATTTGACGTCGTCGGCGAATATCTCCAGCTCCGGCTTGCTGTCGATCGCGGCGCGCGGGCTGAGCAGGAGGTTCTTGTTCAGCTGGTGCGCGTTGGTCTGCTGCGCCTCGCGGCGGACCTGGATTTTGCCCTGGAAGACGCCGTGCGCGCGATCCTCGACGACGCCCTTGAACACCTCGCGCGTCTCGCTGCCCGGCGCCGCATGGTCGATCAGCGTGGCAATCGTCGCCTCCTGGCGGCCACGCAGCAGATAGGCGCCGCTGACGCCGCAATGGACGCGCTCGCCGGTGATGGCGACGATCATATCGGCTCGGGAGAGCAGCGCGCCGACTGTGAGGGTGAAGGCATCGTAGCGCGCTCCGGTCGCCAGGACGACGCGGCTGATGCCGGTGTTGATCGCCTCGTCGCCATCGTCCTGCAGCGTGACATGGCGCAGCATCGCGCCCTCGCCGAGCGCGACCCGGGTGACGAGGTTGCGCCAGTAGCGGCCGCTGCCGGCATGGCTCTCGACGATGCGGGCGCGGCTGTGCTTGCCGGCGAGGATGGCGTTGCGCGTATGCGCGGCGTGCGGCGCGGCGGCGCTGGCGAGATGGACGATCTCGATCGGCGTTCCGAGCGCGACACCGTCTTCGAGCGCGAGGACGAAGCCGTCTCCGGCAAAGGCTGCGTTGAGCGCGGCGAAGGGTTGATTGGCCACAGCGTCGCTGCCGTCGAAGAGCGCGGCGGCGAGATCGGCGCGCTCCCGCAGCACGGTACTCAGCGGCGCGAGATATGTGCCGGCGGGGAGCGGCCCGATCGCCGAGAGGGTGGGGGAGAAGCGGCCGTTGACGAGAACGATGCGATGGCTGGCGCCAGTCAGAAGATAGGGCGCCAGCGCCGCTTCGGCGACTGTCGCCACGCCGCTTGCCGGCGGGTAGTCCGTCGTCTCAAGCGCGCGCAGATTGGTGAAGCGCCAATTCTCCTGGCGCCGCGTCGGCAGTCCGAGCTCGCCGAAACGAGCGAGGGCGCTTTGCCGCCGCTCGACCAGCCAGGCCGGCTCGCCGGGATCGGCGCGGAAGGCGCCGGTATAGGAGGTCAGATCGCTCATCGTAACGCTGCTCACGCCGCCGCGTCGTCGAGGAAGGCGTAGCCACGGCATTCGAGCTCGGTGGCCAGGCTCTTGTCGCCCGAGCGGACGATGCGACCATGGCTCAGCACGTGGACGACGTCGGGCACGACATAATCGAGCAGGCGCTGGTAATGGGTGATCATGATGGCGGCCCGGTTCGGCGCGCGCAGCCGGTTGACGCCGTTGGCGACGACGCGCAGCGCGTCGATGTCGAGGCCGCTATCGGTCTCGTCGAGGATGGCGAGGTCGGGCTCCAGCATCGCCATCTGGAAGATCTCGTTGCGCTTCTTCTCGCCGCCCGAGAAGCCGACATTGACGGCGCGCTGCAGCAGGTCCTCGCCGATGTCGAGGAGCTTCAGCTTGGCGCGTACCGCTTTGAGGAACTGGCCGGCGTCGAGCTCCGGCTCGCCGCGCGAGCGGTGCACGGCGTTGAGCGCGGCGCGCAGGAAATACATGTTGTTCACACCCGGGATCTCGACCGGGTACTGGAAGGCGAGGAAGATGCCGGCGCGCGCCCGCTCGTCGGCGGAGAGCGCCAGCAGGTCCTTGCCATGATAGAGCACGCTGCCTTCGGTGATCTCGTAGCCGGGCCGCCCGGCGAGCACGCCGGCGAGGGTCGACTTGCCGGAGCCGTTCGGCCCCATGATGGCGTGCACCTCGCCTTCCTTCACCGTGAGGTCGATTCCCTTGAGGATCTCGCGCCCGTCAGCCAGGCGGGCGTGGAGGTTGTTGATTTCGAGCATCATCGTTTCGTGCATCCTATTTGTAGGGGCGGGGCTCTGCCCCGCCCGGGCCGGGTAGAACCCGGCACCTACAATTATCCATCGTTATTAAAACTATCCCACGCTGCCCTCGAGGCTGACGGCGAGGAGCTTCTGCGCCTCGACGGCGAATTCCATCGGCAACTCTTTCAGCACTTCTTTGCAGAAGCCGTTGACGATCAGCGATACCGCGTCCTCGGCGCTGAGGCCGCGCTGCCGGCAATAGAACAGCTGGTCGTCGCTGATCTTCGACGTCGTCGCCTCGTGCTCGACGCGCGAGGACGGATTGCGCACCTCGATATAGGGCACGGTATTGGCGCCGCAACGGTCACCGATGAGCAGCGAGTCGCATTGGGTGTAGTTGCGCGCGCCCTGCGCCTTGGGCTGGATCTTGACCAGGCCGCGATAGGTGTTCTGCCCGCGCCCGGCCGAGATGCCTTTCGAGATGATCGTCGAGCTGGTGTTCTTGCCGATATGGATCATCTTGGTGCCGGTATCGGCCTGCTGCAGATTGTTGGTGATGGCGACCGAGTAGAACTCGCCGACCGAATTGTTGCCCTCGAGCAGACAGCTCGGATATTTCCAGGTGATCGCCGAGCCGGTCTCGACCTGGGTCCACGAGATCTTGGCGCGGTCGCCGCGGCAGGCGCCCCGCTTGGTGACGAAATTGTAGATGCCGCCCTTGCCCTCGGCGTCGCCGGGATACCAGTTCTGCACCGTCGAGTACTTGATCTCGGCGCCTTCCAGCGCGATCAGCTCGACCACCGCGGCATGGAGCTGGTTCTCGTCGCGCTGCGGCGCCGTGCAGCCTTCGAGATAGGAGACATAGGCGCCCTTGTCGGCGATCAGCAAGGTGCGCTCGAACTGGCCGCTCTTCGCCGCGTTGATGCGGAAATAGGTCGAGAGCTCCATCGGGCAGCGCACACCCGGCGGGATATAGGCGAAGGAGCCGTCGCTGAAGACGGCGGAGTTGAGCGCGGCGAAGAAATTGTCGCCCTGCGGCACAACCGAGCCGAGATACTTCTTCACCAGCTCGGGATGCTCGCGCACCGCCTCGCCGAAGGAGCAGAAGACGATGCCGAGCTCGCCGAGCTGCGCCTTGAAGGTGGTGGCGACCGAGACGCTGTCGAACACCGCGTCGACGGCGACGCCGGCGAGCGCCGCGCGCTCGCCCAGCGGAATGCCCAGCTTCTCGTAGACGGCGAGCAGCTCGGGATCGACCTCGTCGAGCGATTTCGGCCCGCTCTGCTGCTTCGGCGCCGAGTAGTATGTCGAGGCTTGGTAGTCGATCGGCGCGATGCGCAGCTTCGCCCAATCGGGCTGCACCGTCTTCTGCCAGGCGCGAAAGGCGTCGAGACGCCATTGCAACAGCCAATCGGGCTCGCCCTTCTTGGCCGAGATGAAGCGTACCGTCCCTTCGTTGAGGCCGGGCGGCGCCTCGTCGGCTTCGATATCGCTGAAGAAGCCGTATTTGTATCCCTCGCTGGTGAGGGCTTGGACAGTATCGATGGTATCCATTGTCATGATGCTATGGGATCACTGGCCTGTTGATTGACGGTGAGCTCGAAGCGAAGCGGCAAGTCGCGGGTCGGATGCCCGTAGGGATTGGCCATATCGGCCAAGGTCACCGCCGAGAGCGCCTGGCCGATCGCCAGGTTGATGCGCTGCCAATGGGGCCGAGTCGGGCAGAAATCGTGGCGTGCGCAAGCCGGCTCGTGGACCGAGCATTGCGTCATGCCGATGGCGCCGTCGATGGCGGCGACGACCTCGGCGACCGAGATGGCGCGAGGGTCGCGGCTCAGGCGATAACCGCCGGTTGCGCCGCGCGACG
This sequence comes from Allostellaceae bacterium, assembly GCA_036264595.1. Taxonomy (GTDB): domain Bacteria; phylum Pseudomonadota; class Alphaproteobacteria; order ATCC43930; family CGMCC-115725; genus URHD0088. The sequence continues at coordinate 6,051 of DATAQP010000090.1, read as the reverse complement.
CGCCGACCACCCCGGCATGGGCGAGGCTGCGCAGCACCTTGGCGACGGTGGCGCGCGGCAGCCGCGTCTCAGCGGCGAGAGCATGGGCGTTGATCTGCCTTTCCGCGTGCGCCGCCAGATGGCTGGCGACGATGACGCCGTAATCGGCGAGCTTGCTCAGGATGATCATGGGCGATCGGGTCCCGCGACGAATTCGTACCGAATTAGTACGTAATAGGTGGCGACCATAGCGGACCGTTCAACCCATTGCTACGGGATTTTTGCCGGAATAGCGACGGAGGGCGCGTCGCGGGCGGCGAGGTAGGCTCAGAACCGATATGCCACCGAGACCGCAGTATAATCGACGTCCTTGCCGCCGCCATTGGTAATGAACGGCCCGGCGAAGAAATGCACATAGGATGCGGCGAGGCGGACGTGGCGATCGAGCTGCCAGCCGGCTTCGAGATCGACGTCGTTGCCGAGATAGCGCGCTGCGCTCGAGTTGCCCGGGATCAGCGGCGTATGACCGCCGCGGTAGAACGCATCCTTGGTGCTTTCGCGCCAGAGGAAATCCCAGCCGAGCGCAACATCCGTCGCCGCCGTGGGACGGATTGTCACGGACGGATAGAAATCGACCAGGTTGGTCAGGACGACGAGGTTGGCCGGGGTGAAATATCCGTTCCGCGGGTAGAGCCCGTTGAAGGTGCCGAGGGTGCCGTTTTGCGGGTTGCGGTTGCCGCTCGCAACGTTGGCCTTGAGGCCAAGGCGCGGGGTGAGCGGCGCCTGGGCGAAGGTGTAGCCGGTATCCGAGGCGGCCAACCAGGCAAGGATGTCGCGCTTGCCGAAGCTGCCGGTCTGCAGCACGAATTCGCTGTTGTAGTCCCATGCTTGCGGCCTGCCCCAAAGCCGGGTGCCGATCGTATGGCGCAGCTCATGCGCGGTACCGACATCGAAACTGGCATTCTTGCGGTCGAGGCCGAGATAGTAGAGATCGGCGGTCAGGCTCGGCACCGGCGCGACCGGCAGTACGGCATAGACGCCGCCGAAGAGCTGGCTGTGATTCGGCTGGTCGTCGAAAATGCCGGGCTTCTCCTGCACCGGGCGGGTGATGAAGGCGTCGATGCGCATGTCACCCGCACGGTAGAACGAGCGGAAGCCATCGAAGCTGCGCCGCACGTTGCGCCCTTCGCGCAGCGAGACGAGACGCTGCGAGCCGAAGGCCATCTCCTGCCGACCGGTGCGCAGCGTCGCTGACGCGGCGTCGTCAAGCGGCGTGCTCACGTCGACGAAGGCTTGCTGCAGGTCGAGCCGGTCGAGATCGGAGTTCTGGCGCAGGCTTCCCCGCCCGGCCTGCAATCCGTTGCCGAGCTCGACGAAGCTGCGCACGCTGTCGCCGAGATGGAGATCGGCGCTCAGCAGCAGGCGGTGGAAGAGATAATCCTCCTGGTCGCGCCGGCGCAGGCCGAAGGACGGTTGATCGTAGTGACCGTATCGCTCGCGCAGCTCGCCGCCGAGAGTCAGATAGTAATCCGGCTTGTCGCCCAGCCTGATGTATTTGAGCGGGTCCCAGACATCGTCACGCCGCACCGGATCGGCGAGATAGGTGAAGTCGTCATTGTAGCGCAATTGCTGATAGGGCGTCCGCGCGGCGCCGCTTTGCGCGAGCGCCGGGCTGGTCGATGCGGTGATGGCGACGAAGGCAAGCACCGCCGCGCCGGGCCAGCGTTGCATGCGATCGTGCATCGCGACGGAAACGGTCGTGCCGCGCTTTCTTCAGCCTCGCCATACGCCGTGGAATTGTGGTCGGCCGCCTGGCATGTCCCGCACGTCGCGTCGCTTCATGATCGTTCCCCCGCCAACGTCCCGCCGACTCTATGTCGCGCTCCTGCGGGTAGCAAACCTCGCACGGCAGCGGGGACGTGGACAAGCGGCAGGGGAGCGGCGAGGATGGCGCCAACCCGCGAGGAGGACGCCCCATGGAATTCGAGCATTCCGAAAAATCGCAGCGCATACAGGCGCAGCTTCGCAACTTCATCGCCGAGCACGTCGCGCCGCGCAATGCCGAGCATTATCGGCTGGTCGAGGAGGAGCACGTCTTCCCGCCGCCCTTCCTCGAGGATCTCAAGGCCAAGGCGCGCAAGGAGGGGCTATGGAACCTCTTCCTGCCCGGGCTGAAGCCCGACGAGCCCGGCACGCAGATGTCGAATCTCGATTACGCGCCCTGCGCCGAGGTCATGGGGCGCATCTACTGGTCGTCCGAGGTCTTCAACTGCAGCGCCCCCGACACCGGCAATATGGAGCTGCTGCATCTCGCCGCCAGCCCGGCGCAAAAGGAGCAATGGCTGAAGCCGCTGCTCAACGGCAAGATCCGCTCCGCCTTCGCCATGACCGAGCCCGAGGTCGCCTCGTCCGACGCCACCAATATCCGCACCTCGATCAAGCGCGACGGCGGCGACTGGGTGATCAACGGCCGCAAGTGGTTCATCACCAACGCCGCCGATCCGCGCACCAAGCTGTTCATCGTCATGGGGCTGACCAGCCCGGAACGCGCCGAGGCGCATCGCCGCCAGAGCATGGTGCTGGTGCCGCGCGACGCCAAGGGCCTGACCATCGTGCGCAATCCGCCGGTCATGCATCACCAGGCGGCGCAGGGTCATTGCGAGATTACCTTCGAGAACGTCCGCGTGCCGGCGGAGAACCTGCTCCGCGAGGAGGGCGGCGGCTTCGCGCTGGCGCAGGAGCGCCTCGGCCCCGGGCGCATCCATCACTGCATGCGCTCGATCGGCCAATGCGAGGTCGCGCTCGAGCTCATGATCCAGCGCTCGCGCGAGCGCACCACCTTCGGCAAGAAGCTGCACGAGCACGGCACGGTCGGCGAATGGATCGCGCTCTCGCGTATCGAGATCGAGCAGGCGCGGCTCCTCGTCCTGAAAGCGGCGTGGCTGATGGACAAATTCGGCAACAAAGCGGCGCGCAAGGAGGTCGGGCTGATCAAAGTAGCCGTGCCGCGCATGCAGGTGACGATTGCCAACCGCGCGATGCAGACTTTCGGCGCCAAGGGCCTGACCCAGGACACGCCGCTCGCCGATATCTGGACGCAGGGCCGCATCCTGCAATACGCTGACGGGCCCGACGAGGTGCACCTGCGCACCATCGCCCACCACGAGGTGCGCGAAGCGGAAAAGCGCAACGGATAGGTTGTTTCATCAACTTTTGGCTCGCGTTGAAGTTGCAGATAGGCTAGCTTCTATCGTCAGTTGATTGGTGGGGAAGAAACAGATGCGGGCGATAGTAAGGGCGACCCTCTTATGGGCCGCCATCGCATCCGTCGTGACCGGATGCGTCCGCCATCGAGACCTCGATCTCGGCAACAACCGCTACATGGTTTCGATGCAGGGCAATCAATATAGGGGAATCGGCGCCGTCGAGCAGAGCTTCTACCAGCATGCCCAGGAGGTCGCCACGGCGCACGGCTTCGACTCCTTCCGTGTCCTCGACATTCGTTCCGGGTTCGAGCCGACACCGACCGGCTTTCAGCCATTCACCAAGGGAACGATCCAGCTCTATAACGGCCCCAAGGTCGGCGCCGACGGAAAACCGGTGCGCCCGGCGGGCGGTATGTCCACCGGTACTGCCTTCGCCGTAAATCCGGATGGGGTGCTCCTCACCAACGCCCATGTCGCGCAAGAGTGTCGGGAAATCACGCTGCGCCGCTTCGACGGCACGATCATCCCGGCTTCGCTGCTCGCGGCCGACCGAACCAACGACCTCGCCTTGGTCAAGACCACTTCGCCGACCCCCGAGTTCGCGCAATTCCGCGGCAGCCCGGATATCCGCAAGGCGACACCGTGATCGCCGTCGGCTTCCCGCTCAGCGATCTCCTCTCAAGCGGTACCAGCACCACCCTGACAACCGGCACGGTGAGCGCCTTGTCGGGATTGCAGAACGATACGCGCGTATTGCAAGTGAGCGCACCGGTTCAGCCCGGCAATAGCGGTGGGCCATTGCTCGACCAGGGCGGCGATGTCATCGCCATCGTGTCTAGTGGCATGAACCGAGTGGGCTTGGCGGTGAAGGAAGGCATCATCCCGGAAAACATCAATTTCGCGATCAAGGGGTCGGTCGCCCGCGCCTTCATGGACGCCGCAGGCGTCACCTATCGCGTCGCGCCCTCAACGCGACCGATGTCGACCGTGGAGATCGGCGAGCAGGCGCGCCGATTCACCCATTTCGTGACCTGCAAGACCTAGCGGGAGCTATTCCTCGCTCAATAATTGCCGCCGCAGCTCGGTCTTCAGCACCTTGCCGTAATTGTTCTTCGGCAGGGCGTCGACGAAACGATAGACGCGCGGCCGCTTGAAGCGGGCGATATGGTCGAGGCAGAGACTGTCGAGCTCGGCCTCGTCGATTGCGGCGCCCGGCCGGGTGACGACGAAGGCGATGACCTCCTCACCCCAATCGGCATGCTTGCGGCCGACGATCGACACCTCGGCGATATCGGGATGGCGCAGCAGCACCTCCTCGATCTCGCGCGGGTAGATGTTGGAGCCGCCCGAGATGATCATGTCCTTGGCGCGGTCCTTCAAGGTGAGGAACCCGTCCTCGTCGAAGGCGCCGATATCGCCGGTATGCAGCCAGCCGCCGCGCAGCGTGCGCGCCGTCGCGTCGGGATCCTGCCAGTAGCCCGCCATCACCACGTCGCCGCGCACCACCACCTCGCCGCTCTCGCCGAACGGCAATTCGCGGTCGGCCTCGTCGACGATGCGGACCTCGACATCGGTGCGCGCGGTGCCGGTCGAGCAGAGGCGATGCTCCCAGCGCGGATGGTCGGTCTCGGCATGCTGCGCCTTGGAGAGGCCGGTGATCGTCATCGGCGCCTCGCCCTGGCCGTAGATCTGCGACAGGCGGGGGCCGAGCATGGCGAGGGCGCGCTTGAGGTCGGCGACATACATCGGCCCGCCGCCATAGATGATGGTCTTGAGATTTCGGTGCTCGGCGGCGGCGAAGACGGGGCTGTCGATCAGCCGCGTCACCATGGTGGGGGCGGCGAAGAAACTGACGCCCTGCCAGCGCCGCAGCAGCCAGGCGATCTCGGCGGGATCGAAATGGCCGCTTTCCGGAATGATGCTGACGGCGCCGCGCGCGATATGCGGCAGGCCATAGCAGCCGGCGCCGTGCGACAGCGGCGCGGCCTGGAGCACGCCATCGCTCGGCGCCACCGCATCGACATCGGCATAGTAGGAAAGGGAGCACATCAGCAGGTTGCGGTGGGTGAGGACGGCGCCCTTGGGCCGTCCGGTGGTGCCGGATGTGTAGAAGAGCCAGGCCGGATCGTCCGGCCGCGCAGCGACGAGATCGATGCCCTCGCCGTCGCCGAGTCGCCGCCATTCCGCGCTGCCCACGACGATGACGCGTTCCAGCCCGGGGACGCTGTCGACCAGCGGCGCGACCGTCTCGGCGAGGTCGGGCGAGGCGAAGGCGATGCGGGCACCGGAATGATCGATGATGTAGGCGAACTCGCTGCGGTGCAGCTTGGCATTGATCGGCACGGCGACGAGTCCGGCATGCCAGATGGCGAACTCAGCCTCGAGAAATTCCGGGCAGTTCGTCATTGCGATGGCGACGCGGTCGCCCGGCCGGCAGCCGAGCGGGCCGCGCAGACGCCCGGCGATCCGGCGCACCCGCGCCGCCCAGGCGGCGAACGGGAGGTGGACCGCCTCACCGCGTGCGATCCCCGGACGGCTGGCATGGCTGCGCCCGCATTTTTCCAACCAGGCGGCGACGTTCATCGCGGATCCTCCTGGGCCACGAGGATGACCGAGGTGGGCAACCCTGTCATCGGCAACTTGCGCGGTAATTTGGCGTCGCGGCGACGCCGCCGCACTAAGCAATTTTTAAGCATGTCTCCGTACTATCGATCGCGAGGTCATCGCTGGTGGTTGGGTCATGCAAGCTTGGTTCTGGCACTCGGCAAAATTCGTTCTCGGCGAAGGCATCGCCAATGCCTTGTCGTTTCGCTATCCGGAGCAGGACTATCGTGCGGCGCTCTGCCGCTTCGAGGATGACCTCTTC
>DATAQP010000089.1:0-6047 GCA_036264595.1 Allostellaceae bacterium | reverse complement strand
GGAAATCCTGCTCGGAGGCGTGACTCGGACCTTGCTGGCGCAAATGCCCGTGCCGGTTCTCATATCGAGATGATCAACCGGTCCACTCGGGTTCGTATGCGGCAACGTTCCCGGTTTCTCTTTCTGTTAGGAATTCGGGGGACACAATACTTAACGTCTCGACTTGTTTCGGCAGCGGTGTAGTTAACTCTCTGTTAATATTGCCCAAAGCAATCGCGTGGGCGGAAGAGCGCGCTTCTGAAATTCTGTCCACAGGGGTGCCACTTAATCCGGTCGGGCTTTCTATCGCTCAAAGAGTTGGTGTTGCCCAGCCTCAACTCATCCGCCTGTCCATCGTCAGGGGATTGCCCCTCCCCTCTGACCCGCAGCTCCGAGAGGCGGCTTTGGCCGCTGGTTTGCTCGGTCCCGGTATGATCGGACTTACTCTCGGCCATGGCATATATATTTGCGAGGGTCAAAGCACTACGCGCCTGCTATCGCACGAATGCCGGCACGTTTTTCAGTACGAGCAAGCAGGCACGATAGCTGCCTACCTCCCGGCCTACCTTCAGCAGATCATCGAATTTGGGTACGCCAACGCGCCATTTGAGGTTGATGCGCGCAACCACGAAATCCTTGCTTGAGGATGTAGGACCGCAGCGCGGCATTGCTTCCGGTCTGATCGCGCTGCCCTAACTGGTGCTCCGCCCCAGCCGCGCACCTCCCTCGAAATGGAGCTTGACACCATATATCTTTTTCGGATATATTAATATCCGATTAGATTTATTATAGCGAGAAAGGCGGCGATGGGCCTCACACGACAAAACCGAAACGGAAATGATAAGACCCGCAAACGGTGCATAGCGTCGCCCCCTCCACTACCGGGCGCCTGTTATTTTCCTGTTGTTTACAGGCGATGCCCGCCACCACACAGCAATCTGCCGGATACGCGCACCGCCGCCATGTACGCGCCGCTTGGTCCCCGATATTCTGGCGCACGCCAGGGCCCTCGCCCGCTTCGTCCGCCTCTCTTCACGACCACTAGCACCGGGATCGCTTCTTCATGAAATCGCATGTCCAGGCCGCAATCATCGGCGGCGGCGTCGTCGGCGCCAGCGTTCTTTACCATCTCACCAAGGCGGGCTGGCACGACGTCGTGCTGATCGAGCGCAATGAGCTGACCTCGGGCTCGACCTGGCATGCCGCCGGCGGCATGCACACGATCAACGGCGATCCCAACGTCGCCAAGCTGCAGCAATACACGATCAACCTCTACAAGGAGATCGAGGAGATCTCGGGCCAATCCTGCGGCGTCCATCTGACGCAAGGCATCACCCTGGCGGCGAGCCAGGAGCGCATGGATTGGCTGAAGCTGATGCATGGCCGCGGCCGCTATCTCGGCATGGGGACCGAGCTCGTCTCCGCCGACGAGGCGGCGAAGCTGTTCCCGCTGATGGACAAGAAATTCTTCGTCGGCGGCCTCTTCAACCCGATGGAGGGCCATGTCGATCCCTCGGGCGTAACGCAAGCCTATGCCAAGGCGGCGCGCGTCAAGGGCGCGGAAGTCTATCGCTTCAACCGGGTGACCGATCTGCAGCACCGGCCGGACGGGACCTGGGACGCCGTCACCGAGCAGGGCACCATCCACGCCGAGCACATCGTCAATGCCGGCGGGCTCTGGGCGCGCGAGGTCGGGCGCATGGTCGGGCTCGAGCTGCCGGTTCTCGCCATGGAGCACCAATACCTCATCACCGAGGAGATTCCTGAGGTCAAGGCGTCGCCCAAGGAGGTGCTGCACATCGTCGATCCCGAGGGCGAGATCTATATGCGCCAGGAAGGCAACGGCATGCTCATGGGCACCTATGAGCGCGCCTGCAAGCCGTGGTCGGAGCGCGAGACGCCGTGGAACTTCACCTATGCGCTGCTCGAGAACGACATCGACCGCATCGCCCCGTCGCTCGAGGTCGGCTTCGAGCATTTTCCGCCGATCGGCCGCGCCGGCATCAAGAAGATCGTCAACGGCCCCTTCACCTTCGCGCCCGACGGCAACCCGCTGGTGGGGCCGATCCGCGGCCTCAAGAATTATTGGTGCGCCTGCGCGGTGATGGCCGGGTTCAGCCAGGGCGGCGGCGTCGGCCTCGCCCTCTCGAACTGGATGGTGCATGGCGATCCCGGCTTCGACGTCTGGGCGATGGACGTCTCGCGCTTCGGCGACTGGGCCGGCATGGCCTATACCAACGCCAAGGTGCGCGAGAACTACTCCAGGCGCTTCCGCATCCGCTTCCCCAACGAGGAGCTGCCGGCGGCGCGGCCGCTGCGCACCATGCCGATCTATGACCGCCAGAAGGCGACAGGCGCGGTGTTCGGCGTCAATTTTGGTCTCGAATATCCGCTATGGTACGCGCCGCCGGGCAGCGAGGCGATCGACGAGGTCAGCTTCCGACGCTCCAACTCGCACGCGCCGGTCGCCGCCGAATGCGCCACCGTCCGTAACGGCGTCGGCCTCATCGAGACCTCGAGCTACGCCAAATACGCGGTAACGGGCGCCGGCGCCGAGGCCTGGCTCTCGAAGATGCTCGCCAACCGCATGCCGAAGCCGGGCCGCATCGTGCTGACGCCGATGCTCAACGCGAACGGCAAGCTGATCGGCGATTTCACCGTCGCGCGCGCCGCCAGCGATCGCTTCTTCGTCTTCGGCTCGGGGCCGGCCGAGGAATATCATCTGCGCTGGTTCGAGGCGCATCTGCCCGAGCGCGGCGTTACGCTGCGCTCGCTTCGGCCGGAGATGGTCGGGCTCTCGATCGCCGGGCCGAAATCGCGCGATCTCCTGCGGCGCCTGACGCATCTTGACGTCTCAACCAAGGCGATGCCGTTCCTCTCCTTCCGCGAGATGGAGCTCGGCATGATCCCGGCCAAGGTCGGACGCATGACCTTCACCGGCGATCTCGGCTACGAGATCTGGGTGACGGCGGACTACCAGCTCGCGCTCTATGAGCTCCTGCTGCGCGAGGGCGCCCCGCTGGGTCTCGGCCATGTCGGCTCGCGGGCGCAGAACGCTCTGAGGCTGGAGAAGAGCTGGGGCACCTGGGCGCGCGAGTTCCGCCCGATCTACGGGCCTTACGAGGCCGGGCTCGACCGCTTCGTCGCCCTCGACAAGGGCGATTTCATCGGCCGCGACGCCGCGCTCGAGGAGAAGGAGAGCGGCGGTACAAGGCGGCTCGTCACCCTCGTGGTCGATGCCGCCGACGCCGACGTCATCGGCGACGAGCCGGTCTGGCATGACGGCAAGGTCGAGGGCTGGGTGACCTCGGGCGGCTTCGCCCATCATGTCGGCAAGTCGGTCGCGCTCGCCTATGTGCCGAAGGAGATCGCGCGCGCCAATAGCGGCTTCGAGATCGAGATTCTCGGCGTGAAGCGCGCGGCGACGCTCGCCGCCGAGCCGCTCTTCGATCCGCGCGGCGAGCGCCTGCGCGGCTGAGCGGGGCGCCGAAGGAGGCGCAGCTTCGATGACCAAGATCATCCTGACGCGTCACGGCCATGTCGAGGGCATCACGCCCGAGCGTTTCCGCGGCCGGCTCGATCTGCCGCTCACCGCGCTCGGCCACCGGCAGATCGACGCCACCAGCCGGCGCATCAACGCGGCATGGCGGGTGGCCGCGATCTATACCAGCCCGATGAGCCGCGGCGTCATCACCGGCCAGGCGATCGCCGCATCAGCGGGCCAGACGGCAAGCCCCCTGCCCGGCCTCAACGACATTGATTACGGCGAATGGCAGGGGCTGACGCGGGACGAGGCTGCCGGGCGCTGGCCCGATTCGGTGGCGACCTGGTATCGCGCCCCGCAGCTCGCACAGCCGCCTTGTGGCGAGACGTTGCAGGATGTGCTGGCGCGTGTCGCCGCGATGCTCGGCGACGTCCTCGCCCAGCATAGCGATGATACGATCGTCCTCGTCGGCCATGACAGCGTCAATCGCGTGATCCTGATGCATGCGCTGGATCTGCCGCTCTCCCGCTACTGGTTCTTCAAGCAGGAGCCTTGCGCGATCAACGAGCTCGACTTCGTCGACGGCGCGTTCGCCATCAGGACGATCAACGAAACCTATCATCTCGACGGAGTGTAAAACGGAAAGGCCGGCAGACGGCCCCGCGTGTCAGGGCGATTGCGATGCCCAATCGCTGCGAAAATCGGCGAACAGGGTGAGGCCGCCGCAGGCGAAGATCGTCTGGCCGGTGATATAGGAGGCGTCATCGGAGGCGAGGAAGGCGAACACCGCGGCGATCTCCTCGGGACGCCCGGCGCGCGCCATCGGAATGTGGCTTTCGACCGCGGCGCGCGCGGCCGGATCGTCGGCCCAGCTTTCGTTCATCGCCGTGAGGATTGCCCCCGGCGCCACCGCATTGACGCGAATACGCCGCCCGGCATATTCGAGCGCCAAGGTACGCGTCATGCTGTCCATCGCCCCCTTGCTGAGCGCGTAGGAAAGGTAACCGGGCTTCGGGATGAGTTGGTGGACGCTGCTCGTGTTGAGGATGATTCCGGCGGCGTCGCGCGCCAGGAAATGGCGCAAGGCGGCCTGCGCGCACAGCCATGCTCCCTTCAGATTGACCGACATGACGCGGTCGTAATCGGCTTCGGTCAGCCGGTCGCTCGGGCTGTGAAGCTGGATCCCGGCATTGTTGACGAGGATATCGAGGCCGCCGAGACCGGCGACGACATCCGCCATCATGCAATCGACATCGGCCGCTATCGCGACATCCGCCTCGACGCAGAGATGCTGGGCGCCCGGCCGTTTCTCCTCGGCTTCGATCAGGCGCTTGGTCTCGAGCGCCGCTGCCGCCGTACCGCAATGGTTGATGGCGACATCGGCTCCTTCCTGGGCGAACCGGCAGGCGATCGCGCGGCCGATGCCCGAAGCGGCCCCGGTCACCAGCACACGCTTCCCCGCGAGGCGGCGAGCGACAGCCTCAGTCATCAGGTCGGACGACCGCTCACGCCGCCCGGACGACCTGCGCCGGGCGAGCGGTTCCGGCATTGAGCAGCTTGCTCGGCAGCTTGTGGCCGACGATGGTCTCGGCGAGGCGGGCGCATTCGATCAGCCGGTCGAGATCGACGCCGGTTTCGATGCCGAGCTCGCGGCAGAGGAAGACGACCTCCTCGCTGCAGACATTGCCGGCGGCTGCCTTGTGACCGGCGAAGGGGCAGCCGCCGAGGCCGCCGAGACCGGTATCGAAATGATCGATCCCCTCGAGCAGCCCAGCATAGACATTGGCGATGCCGAGGCCGCGCGTGTCGTGCAGATGAAGGCCGATGCGCAACTCCGGCCAGCGCGTGCGCACGGCGCCGACGGTGCGGCGGATCAGCTCGGGATTGGCCCAGCCCATCGTATCGGAGAGGCTGAGCCGCTTGAGCGCGCCGCCGGATTCGGCGGCGATCTCATGCAGGCTCGTCGTCATCCGGATGATGCGATCGAGCGGGATGTCGCCTTCGTAGTTGCAGCCGAAGGCAGCCATCAGCCCGCCATGCTCGACCGGATAACCGTTGTCGCGGAAGATCCCCGCCATCTTGCGCTGCATCGCCAGATCCTCGGCGAAATTGCGCTTCTGATTGCGCAGCCCGAACGCCTCGGATGCCGTGAGGTAGACCCGTCCGGTGATGGTGAGCTTGCCGGTGGCGATCGCCCGCTTGAGGCCGACATCGTTGAGATAGATGCCGGTATAGCTGACGCCCGGCCGCCGGGTGATGCCGGCGCAGACCGCCTCGGAATCGGCCATCTGCGGGACCTGGCGCGGCGAGACGAAGGAGGCGAACTGGATCGTCTTCATGCCGGTCTCGGACAGCGCGTCGACGAGACGGATCTTGTCGGCCGTCGAGATCTTGTCGGGTTGGCCGATGCCCTCGAATTGAAAACCTTCGCGCGGGCCGGCTTCGACGAGGGTCACGCTCTTTGGTAGGGCCACCCGATCCTCCCACTCACTGCCGGTCCGGCTGGCGCCGGCCATCGCGGTCCAGTCTAGCCATTTTCCGGTGCGGAGGCGAACGGAAGCGGGAGGTTGAGAGCGAGGTCTAG
>DATAQP010000064.1:0-2435 GCA_036264595.1 Allostellaceae bacterium | reverse complement strand
GGGCGACGAGCTGGCGATGGATTTTCCTGCCTGGCCACCCAAGCCGTGCGAGGCGCCGACGGGGCTTGCCGTCGCACTCGGCCGCAATCCGCACGAGGTGCTGGCCGCGCGCGACTATCTCGCCGTCTATGAGCGCGCAGCCGACATCGCCGCGATCAAGCCGGACTTCGCCGGGCTGAAGCGTCTCGACCGCGCCGTCATCGTCAGCGCGCCGGGCGGCGACGGCGTCGATTTCGTGTCGCGCTTCTTCGCGCCCTGGGCCGGCATCGACGAGGATCCGGTGACCGGATCGGCGCATTGCCAGCTCATCCCTTATTGGGCGAAGCGTTTCGGCAAGACGCGGCTTGCTGCGCGTCAAATCTCGCCGCGCGGCGGCGCGCTGAGCTGCGCGCTCGAGGGCGACCGCGTCACCATAGCCGGCCAGGCGCGACTCTATCTCGAAGGCACGATCACGCTATGAATTCCGTCGACTACGCTACCGTCGATGTCTTCACGCGCCAGCGCTTTGCCGGCAATCCGCTCGCCGTCATTCCTGATGCCCGGGGACTGACCGACGCGCAGATGCAAAGCATCGCCGCCGAGTTCAACTACGCCGAATCGACCTTCGTCCTGCCGCCCGACGATCCGATTCACACGGCGCGGGTGCGCATCTTCACCCCGACCGATGAGCTTCCCTTCGCCGGCCATCCCAATGTCGGAACCGGCTTCGTGCTCGCCCGCCAGGGGGAGCTCTTCGGACGTGCCGTTCCCGAGACGATGCGCTTCGAAGAGCGAGCCGGGCTTGTCGAGGTCGCGCTCATCCGCGAATCCGGGCAGGCGGTCGGCGCGCGCATCACGGCGCCGCGTCCGCTCGATATCGTGCACGAGCTCGATATTGCGACGATCGCATCCTGCGCCTCGCTCGATCCCAGCGATTTTCTTGCCGGCGGCACCCCGCCGGTCATGGCCTCTGTCGGCCTGCCCTTCGCCCTGGCGGAGCTTGTCAGCCTCGAAGCGCTCGGCCGCGCGCGACGGAACGACGCCGCCTTCGCCCTGGCGGATCGCCGCTATCCCACGCCCGACGATCGTTTCGCCCTCTTCCTCTTTCATCGCCTGTCGGACTCGCAGCTGCGCGCCCGCATGTTCGCGCCGTTGAGCAAGACGCCGGAGGATCCGGCGACCGGCAGCGCGGCGGCGGCACTCGCCGCGCGTCTGCTGTCGCTGCGTCCGGAGCCCGATGTCGCAATGCGGCTGGTCATCGATCAGGGTGTCGAGATGGGACGGCCGAGCCAGATCATGCTCGACGCCACGAAGATCGCCGGCGTCGCCCAGCCCGTGCAGGTGAGCGGCCACTGCGTCGCGATCATGTCGGGCAGCCTGCGGCTGTGAGGAATAGAGAGAGCGAGATGAGCCGGTTGCCGATCTATCAGATCGACGCTTTCGCCGAGGGCCCGTTCTCCGGCAATCCCGCGGCCGTGGTGCCGTTGGAGGAATGGTTGCCGGACGCCACGCTGCAGGCGATCGCGGCGGAGAACAACCTGCCGGCCACTGCCTTCTTCCGCCAGGTGGCGACGGGGTACGCGATCCGCTGGTTCACCCCGACCGTCGAGCTGCCGCTCTGCGGCCACGGCACGCTCGCCGCGGCGCATGTCATCCTCGATCGGCTCGAGCCCGCCCGCGCCGCCATCGAGTTCGAGAGCGCCGCCGGCGAGCTGATGGTGTGGCGCCGCGCCGATGCGCTTGCCGTCGCCCTGCCGCTCGATCGCGCGCTGCCCTGCGCCATGCCGGCGGGATTGGCGGCAGCACTCGGCCGCACGCCGGAAGCGGTGCTGATGACGCGGAACTACCTCGCTATCTTCGACCGGCCGGAAGATGTCACCGAGATGGCGCCTGACTTCGCCGCGCTCGCGCGCCTGCCCTGCAAGGGCGTCATCGTCACCGCGCCCGGGCGCAACGGCACGCATTGCGTCTCGCGCTACTTCGCGCCGTCGGTCGGCGTCGACGAGGACGCGGTGACCGGCTCGGCCCATGCCACGATCGTGCCCTATTGGAGCGGCCGGCTCGGCAAGTCGCGCATCGTCGCCCGCCAGGTCTCGCCGCGCGGTGGTGCGCTCACCGGAGAGATCGACGGCGACCGGGTCATTCTCGCCGGCCGAACACGGTTCTATCTGGAGGGTCGGATCGCCATCTAGTCCGGCGATTTCTCTGCGCCGGGAGTGCGCTCCATCAGAAGGTCTGGCGGAAGATCCAGAACAAAGATCCGGAGAGGGCGATGGCGGCGGGGAGGGTGAGCACCCAGGCCATGACCATGTTGAGGATCGTCGACCATTGCAGTCCCGAGCCGTTGGCCACCATGGTGCCGGCGACGCCGGAGGACAGCACATGCGTGGTGCTGACCGGCCAGCCCCACATGTCGGCGGCGCCGATCGTCGCCGCGGCGACGATCTCGGCGGCGG
>DATAQP010000042.1:0-4162 GCA_036264595.1 Allostellaceae bacterium | reverse complement strand
CCTCGGCCGAGGCGTAGCCCATCTTGAGATACTGGAAGCCGTTCTGCCAGATGTCGAAGACGAGAACGCGCACCGCCTGGCCGGGCGCCGCCTGCGAACCGACGCTCATGACATAGACCTGGGTGAAGACGTTGAAGGCGTTGATCGTCGAGGTGACGAAGACATAGAGGAGGATCGGCTTCAAGAGCGGCAGGGTGATGTAACGGAAGCGCTGCGCCGGCGACGCCCCGTCGAGACTCGCTGCTTCGTTGTAGATCTCGGGAATGTTGCGGATGCCGACGAGGAAGAGGATGAGGTTATAGCCGATGACTTTCCACACCCCCATGATGATGAGCGCCCAGAGGGCGATTTGCGGATCGGTCAGCCACGGCACCGCGGCGATGCCGAGGAAGGAGAGCGCATAGTTGAAGAGGCCGTAATTGTAATCATAGATCCATTTCCAGGCGATCGCCATCGGCACCATCGGGGTGATGACAGGCAAGAAATAGACCGTCTGGTAGAAGGCCGAGAGGCGTCCTGGCCGGGCGAGGAAGACGGCGAGCGGCAAAGCGAGGAGCGTGCTGAACAGCACCGTCGCGCAGGAATAGATCGCTGTGTTCTTGAGGGCGACGAGGAAATTGTCATCGCTCAGCAGGTTCTCGTAATTGGCGAGGCCGATGAACGGTTTCAGCGGGCTGATCAGGTTCCATTTGTAGAAGCTGAGGATGACGCTCCAGACGATCGGCAGGACGCGGACGTAGAAGAAGAGCGCGAGAACCGGCGCCAGCGCGAGATAGCAGAACAGGATGATGCGCCAATTCGCCTGATCCATGCGCCAGCGCTGGAACCGCACGGCGATGCCGAGGCGGCCGATCGAGAGGTATTGCACGGCCATCGTTGCCTTCCCGCCGAAGGAGAGAGAGGGAGGAGCGAGCGGTGCGGCTCCTCCCTCGTCTCAGAGATGATGCGGCTTAGCTCGTGCCGTAGAGCCCGCCCTCCTTCAGCAGCTGATCGGTCTGCGCCGCCATCGCCTTGACCGCCTCGGCGACCTTGGCAGGATTGCCGTTGAGGCTGGGATCGACATAGGCGGCGACGAGCTTGTCGGCCATCTTGCTCTCGATCTCGTCCCACGGCGTCAGCACCGGCTCGACGTAATATTGCATGTCCTTGGGCGGCGCGACGAAGACCTGGAATTGCGGCACCTTGTCGAGCAGCGGCTTCCAATCGACGTCCTGCCGCTCGGACACCCAGCCGGTCATTTCGGTGAGCCGCAGCGAGTTCTCCGGATTGGTGACGAATTTGAGGAACTCGTAGGCGGCGGGCTTGTTGGCGCTCTTGCCGTTGACGTAGACCGCCCAGGGCTGGAGCATCATCTTGTAGGGACTCGACGCAGTCCATTTCGGGATCGGCGCGACGCCGTAATCGAGCGACGGGTTCTTGCCCTGGATCTCGCCGATCACCCAGGCCTCGCGGAACAGCATCGCGGTGTTGCCGGCGACGAAGGCGTCGGCGTCGTGCTGCACCTTGGGATCGTCGATCTTGTATTTCTGTACCGCGTCGACGACGAATTGCAGCGCGGCACGGCCGCCGTCATTGTCGAAGCCGTTATGGTACTTGCCGCTCGCCGTCCGGACGATGAGCGGCGAGCCGGCGCCTTCGAGCAGATAGCGGAACTTCTCGGCGATGCCGCTGCCCTGGCCGGAGAGACGCAGGCTGATGCCGCTGCGGGTCATCTTTCCCGAGGCGTCGAACTTGACGAGCTTCTGGGCGGCGGCGACGAGGTCAGCGAAGGTCGCCGGCGGCTCCGCGATGCCGGCTTCCTTGAACATCGCCTCGTTGTAGTACATCGAGGCCTTGCTGCCCTCCCAGAGCGGCAGGCCGTAGGTCTTGCCCTTGACCGAGACGAAATCGACGAGGAACTTGTTCCACGCCCCGCCCTTCAGATACTGGTCGATATCGGCGGGGTTGGGATCGAGCAGGCCGGCCTCGATGAAGTTGACGCTGATGTTGGTGCCGATATCGAAGATGTCAGGCCCGGTACCGGTCGGCACCGCGGCGGACAGCTTCTGCTCCATCTCGCGCAACGAGGTGCTGAAGACGGTGAATTTGACCTCGGGATGCAGCTTGGTATAGGCGTCGGCGACGGCCTGATAGAAGGGCTGGACCTCGGGAAATCCTGTCCAGATGGCCAGCGTGGTGTCGGCGGCGCGCGCCGGTCGGGCGAGATTGAGCCCGCTCGCGCCGGTCAACCCGGCGCCGGCGGCGAGCTTCAGAACGGTTCGACGATCGATGCTGGCGACTTTGAAGGTGCCGTTGTTCTTGACCATCTGGCGTACCCCTCTTCCCGAGCGGGTCGGCGGACAGCGCCCGCTCGCACGCGCCCACGCTGAGTGGGATCGCCGGAAAGCCTATAGACGACGCACCTCTTGATCAACCATCCGACGAGCGGGCTTCATCCAGAATGTCCCATATCCTGCACATGTTTTTTCTCGCGCGGCGCTCACCGTTGCCAGGCTGACCGCAGCACCGCACGGCGCCTCCTTGCGGCACGGCGCCGGCTATCGTAGCCTCACGCAGTCCCCGCCGAGGAACGGATCCCCGCTTGCCAAATTCATCGCACACGATCTTCGTCGCCTCGCCGCTCGAGGCCGTCCATGTCGAGACGATCCGCCAGGTCGATCCGGGTCACCTGACGATCATCCACCAACCGGACATCCTGCCGCCAACGCGCTATGTCGCCGATCACGCCGGGGCGCCGTTTCAGCGCGACGACGATCAGGCGAGGCGTTGGCGTGACGGTCTGGCGGCGGCGGACATCCTCTGGGACCTGCCGCGCGGCGTGGCCGACATCGCCTGCGCGACGCGGCTCAAATGGGTGCAGACGACGAGCACCGGCGTCGGCCAGCTGGTGCGCGCGCTCGGCCTGCAGGCGTCCGACATACTGATCACCACGGCGCGCGGCGTCCATGCCGGGCCGCTCGCCGAGTTCGTCTTCATGGCCCTGCTCGCCCATTGGCGTGGCCTGCGCCATCTCGACAGCGAGCAGAAGGCGCATCGCTGGACGCGCTATTGCGGCGAGGAGGTCGCCGGACGGACAATCGTCATCATCGGTGCCGGCGACCTCGCGCGCGGCGTCGCCAAGCTGGCGCGCGCCCTCGACATGCGGGTCGTCGCGGTGACGCGCGAGCCGGCGAAGAGCCGCGCCCATGGCCCGCTCTTCGACGAGATCGTGCCGAACGGTGCGCTGCACCAGGCGCTCGGCCGCGCCGACGCCACCGTGGTGACGGTGCCGCACACGCCGGAGACCGAGGGCATGATCGACGCCGCCGCCTTCGCCTCGATGCGGCCGGGCAGTGCCTTCGTCAACATCGCGCGTGGTCAGGTCGTCGACGAGAGCGCGCTGATCCGCAATCTGCGCAGCAATCATATCGGCTTCGCCGCGCTCGACGTCGCCACGGTCGAGCCGCTGGCGGCGGAGAGCCCGCTCTGGGACCTCCCCAACGTGCTGATCAGCCCGCATTCGGCGAGCACGGTGACGAGCGAGAACGCCAAGATCACCGCGATCTTCTGCCACAATTTGCGCGCCTATCTCGACGGACGGCGCGACGAGATGATCAACGTGCTCGACAAGCGGCGCATGTATTGACCGCGCGGACGAGATGAACCGGGGGAGGACATCATGACGGGAAAGACTTCGGCGATGCGACTGATCGGCTTCGTGCTGCTCGCTCTAGCTGGGACGATGGCCGCACGCGCCGCCGAGCCGACCGGCGAGATCGTCCTCATGGCCTATCCCGGCGCCTTCCAGGACAACTACACCAAGACCGTCATCGAGCCCTTCATGAAGGCCTATCCCGGCGTCAAGGTGATCTACAACGCCGCCGGCAACTCGGCCCAGATGCTCGGCATGCTGCGTGCCCAGAAGGCGAAGCCCGAGGCCGATGTCGTCATCATCGATTTCTCGGTCTCGCGCGTCGCCAACAAGGAGGGGCTGTTCGAGAAATTCGATACCGCATCGGTGCCGAATTTCGCCGATGTCTATGACGAGGCGCGCATGCCGGATGGCTGGGGACCGGGCATCACCTTCGACAATCTGGTGATGATCTACAACAGCGAGCTGGTGAAGCCGGCGCCGACCGGGATCAAGGATCTGCTCGACACGGCCAACAAGGGCAAGATCGCC
>DATAQP010000036.1:0-3687 GCA_036264595.1 Allostellaceae bacterium | reverse complement strand
CCCAAGGAGACCGACTGGCCGAGCTGGGTACGCGGCGCCCGCACCCGGACGTTTCTGGCGAGCGGCGCGGAGGTGCTGAAATCGCTGGTTCCGAGCGAGGCGCGCGAGCGCGGCGCCGCCACGGCGATCGAGGCGCAGCGCAGCTTCGAGCAGGCGCGCGAGGCCGAGCAGCTGACGCGAGCGCTCCTCAAGCCCGCCGCGCCCGCGCCCAGCAAGGCCGGCCCGTCGACGGGCTATAAGCCGGCCGAGCGACGCGACATGGACCGCCTGATGCAGAGCTTGCCGCAATAAATGACCAAATACGCGCGGGAATCGTGGCAAAATCGCCTAGTTGCGTGTAGAACCCTCATGCGCCGACCTCGACAGCTTCCCTCGCAATCCCCATCTGTGGTCGGGCAGAGGGGCTCCTTTCGAACCGGGACGCGATGACGGAAGCGATGCTCACCACCAATCCTTACGACGACGACCATCTGCGCGAGGAATGCGGCGTGTTTGGCATCTATGGCCATTCCGACGCCGCCGCGCTCGTCGCCCTTGGCCTTCACGCGCTGCAGCACCGCGGCCAGGAGGCCACCGGCATCGTCGCCTATGACGGCGAGCAGTTTCACGCCCATCGCGGCATGGGCCATGTCAGCGAGAATTTCGGCTCCAAGGAGGTCATCGGCAAGCTGCTCGGCCATTCCGCGCTCGGCCATGTCCGCTATGCGACGACCGGAGAGGTGGCGCTGCGCAACGTCCAGCCGCTTTTCGCCGATTTCGAGTTCGGCGGCCTCGCCATCTGCCACAACGGCAATCTCACCAATTCCTATCATTTGCGGCGCCAGCTCGTCCGCCGCGGCAGCCTGTTCCAGTCGACCAGCGACACCGAGGTCATCATCCACCTCATCGCGACGAGCCTGAAATCGACGGTCGAGGAGCGCGTCATCGACGCGTTGCGCCAGATCGAAGGCGCCTATTCGCTCGGCGCCCTGTCCCAGGACGGGCTGATCGGGCTGCGCGATCCGCTGGGCGTCCGGCCGCTCGTGCTCGGCCGTCTCGGCGATGCCTGGATCCTCTCCTCGGAGACTTGCGCCCTCGACATCATCGGCGCCGATTTCGTGCGCGAGGTCGAGCCGGGCGAGATCGTCATGATCGATTCGCGCGGGCTGCACAGCGTCAAGCCGTTCCCCAAGGTCAAGCAACGCCCCTGCATCTTCGAATGGATCTATTTCGCGCGGCCCGACAGCATCATGGAGGGAATGAGCGTCTATGACGCCCGCAAGCGGATCGGTGCCGAGCTTGCTCGCGAGAGCCATGTCGATGCCGATATCGTCGTTCCGGTCCCCGATTCGGGCGTCCCGGCGGCGCTCGGCTATGCCGCCGAATCGCGCGTGCCGTTCGATCTCGGCATCATCCGCAACCATTATGTCGGCCGCACCTTCATCGAGCCGACCGACCAGATCCGCCATCTCGGCGTCAAGCTGAAGCACAACGCCAATCGCGCCAATCTGAGCGGCAAGCGGGTCATCTTGGTCGACGATTCAATCGTCCGCGGCACGACCTCGACCAAGATCGTCGAGATGGTGCGCAGCGCCGGCGCGACCGAGGTCCATATGCGGATATCGAGCCCGCCGACCAACAATTCCTGCTTCTACGGCATCGCCACGCCCGAGCGCGAGGCGCTGCTCGCCGCGCGCTTCGACGCCGCGGCGATGGCACAGTTCATCGGCGTCGATACGCTCGCCTTCGTCTCGATCGACGGTCTCTATCGCGCCATGGGCCTGCCGGGCCGCGACCCCAAGGCGCCGCGCTTCTGCGACGCCTGCTTCACCGGCGACTACCCGATCCCGCTGGTCGATCACGATGCGGGCAAGGTTTCGACCCAGCTCTCACTGCTCGCCGAGACGGCCTGACACTTTCCGAATGAGCATGCTTCTCGCCGGCCGGGTCGCCCTCGTCACCGGCGCCTCGCGCGGCATTGGCGCCGCCATCGCCCGGCGTTACGCCGCCGAGGGCGCCCACGTCATCTTGATCGCCCGCACCGTCGGCGGGCTTGAGGAGGTCGACGATGCAGTGAAGGCGGCAGGCGGCAGCGCCACGCTGCTGCCGCTCGACCTCGCTGACGGCAACCTCATCGACCAGATCGGGCCGTCGATCTTGCAACGCTTCGGCCGTCTCGACATCTTCGTCGGCAACGCGGCTTCGCTCGGCCCGCTCTCGCCGATGGGCCATATCGACGCCAAGGATTGGGACCGAATCGTCGCCGTCAACCTGACAGCCAATTGGCGCCTCGTGCGCACGCTCGATCCGCTGCTGCGCAAATCCGATTCAGGGCGCGCCATCTTCGTGACCTGCGCGGTGACGGCGGGGGTCTTCCCCTATTGGGGCGCCTACGCCGCGAGCAAGGCCGGGCTGGAGACGCTCGCCCGGACTTATGCCGGCGAGGTCACCAAGACCGCTCTGCGCGTCAATCTGTTCGATCCCGGCGTCGTGCGCAGCAAGCTGCGCGCCGCCGCCTTTCCGCTCGAGGACCCCGCCAAGCTGCGCGCCCCCGACGAAGTAACGGATCAATTCGTCGCGCTCGCCGCCGCCGACTGCACGTCACACGGCGAGCTCGTGCGGGCGTCGTAGCGCCGGCCTCCGGCCGGAGGCCGGCGCTACTTCTCGGCGTAGGGGTTCTTGCCCTTGCGCAGCATCATGCGGATCGGCACGCTGGGCAGATCGAAATCGGCGCGGAGCAGATTGATCAGATAGCGACGGTAGGAATCCGGCAGCTCGCCCGGCTTTGAGGCGAAGAGCGCGAAGGTGGGCGGCCTTATATTGGCCTGGCTCATGAAGCGCAGGCGCAGCCGCCGTCCGGCGACCAGCGGCGGCGGGTGGCGTTCCTGGACATCGGCGAGCCAGCGATTGAGCTGCGGCGTCGAGATGTGCTTGCGCCAGACCGCATGCGTCTTCACCACGGTTTCCATCAACCGGTCGAGCCCGGCCCCGATCTTGCCCGAGACCGGCACGCAGGCGATGCCCTGCAATTGCGGCAACGAGCGCGTCGTGCGGTCGGCGAGGAGCTGCAGCGTCGCTTTCTTGTCGGTGATGGCGTCCCATTTGCTGGCAGCGATGACGAGCGCCCTGCCCTCCTCCTCGACCATGCGGGCGATGGTCAGATCCTGTTTCTCGAAAGGCTGCTCGGCATCGAGCACGAGGACGACAACCTCGGCGAAGCGGATAGCGCGCAGCGTGTCGCCGACCGAGAGCTTCTCCAGCTTGCCCTCGACGCGCGGCTTCCGCCGCATGCCGGCCGTGTCGATGATGCGGAACTGGTGATCGCGCCAACGCCAGTCGATCGCGATGGCGTCTCGAGTGATGCCCGCCTCGGGACCGGTGAGCAGACGGTCCTCGCCGATCAGCCGGTTGACCAGGGTGGATTTCCCGACATTCGGCCGGCCGACGATGGCGAGCTGGATGCGATGCTCCGCGGCCCGGGCGATCGCCTCGGGCGACAGTTCCACCGCATCGGCGCGGTCGGCGAAGGGCGCCAGCGCGCTGTGCAGGTCGGCGAGCCCCTCGCCATGCTCGGCGGAGATGGCGATCGGCTCGCCGAGGCCGAGCTCGAAGGCCTCGTAGGAGCCGCCTGACCCGACCCGGCCCTCGGCCTTGTTGGCGAGCAGGATCACCGGCGTCTTGCCGCGCCGCAGCCAGTCCGCGAAATGC
>DATAQP010000018.1:0-4366 GCA_036264595.1 Allostellaceae bacterium | reverse complement strand
AGTACCGCGCCACCGATTTCGTCGCCCCCGGGCCGGGCAAGCTGACCATGAACTTCACCCCCGCGGACGGCGGCAAGACGATGGAGTTCGACGTCTTCGACTTCCCGGGCGGCGGCGTCGCCATGTCGATGTACAATCTCGACGAGTCGATCATCGGCTTCGCCCGCTCGAGCTTCAATTACGGGCTGCAGCGCGGTTGGCCTGTCTATCTCTCGACCAAGAATACCATCCTCAAGGCCTATGACGGGCGCTTCAATGATCTCTTCCAGGAGATCTTCGACAAGGAGTTCGCCGCCGAGTTCAAGAAACGCGGCCTGACCTACGAGCATCGGCTGATCGACGACATGGTGGCGAGCGCCATGAAGTGGAGCGGCAACTATGTCTGGGCCTGCAAGAACTACGACGGCGACGTCCAGTCCGACACGGTGGCGCAGGGCTTCGGTTCGCTCGGCCTCATGACCTCGGTGCTGCTCACCCCTGACGGCAAGACCGTCGAGGCCGAGGCGGCGCACGGCACGGTGACGCGCCACTACCGTCTGCACCAGCAGGGCAAGGAGACCTCGACCAATCCGATTGCCTCGATCTTCGCCTGGACGCGGGGCCTCTACTACCGCGGCGAGTTCGACGGCACCCCCGAGGTAACCCGCTTCGCCCAGGCGCTCGAGAAGGTCTGCGTCGACACCGTCGAGGCCGGCTTCATGACCAAGGACCTCGCCATCCTGATCAGCCCCGAGCAGCCCTGGCTGACGACGACGGCGTTCCTCGACAAGCTCGACGCCAATCTGCAGAAGGCAATGGGGTAGGAGTCACCCGATAGACAGAGAGAATTGTAGGGGCCGCCTTGTGCCCACCCGCGAGCGGGGACAAGCCCCGCCCCTACAATAAAGAACTAAGGATTCGCCTACTCCGCCGCCTTCGCGGTTCCCGGCAGCGCCGCCTCGATCGCGGACAGCGCCGCCTCGGCGCGGGCGGCGTCGGGACCGCCGGCCTGCGCCATGTCGGGGCGCCCGCCTCCGCCCTTGCCGCCCATCGCCTCGGCGGCGACGCGGACGAGGTCGACGGCGCTGAAGCGCGTGGCGAGGTTCTCGGTGACGCCGACAACGATCGACGCCTTGCCGTCGAGCCGCGAGACCACCGCGACGATGCCGGAGCCGATTTCCTTCTTGAGATCGTCGGCGAGCTGCTTGAGCTCGCGGCCGGGCACGTCGTCGACGACGCGGCCGGCGAATTTCACCCCGGCAATCTCCTTGGCCGCCGGACGGCCGGCGCCACCGCCGCCGCTGGCGAGCTGACGACGCAATTCGGTGACCTCGCGCTCGAACCGGCGGCGCTCCTCGACCAGCCCGGCGATGCGGCCCGGCACTTCCGCCGGCGTCGCCTTGAGATTGGCGGCGGCCTTGCGCAGTAGGGCTTCCTCCTGCGCGACATGCGCCTCGGCGGCGGCGCCGGTCAGCACCTCGATGCGGCGTACCCCCGAGGCCACCGCGCTCTCCGAGACGATCTTGGCGAGGCCGATATCGCCGGTCCGGCGAACATGGGTCCCGCCGCAGAGCTCGACGGAATAGGCGCGCTTCGCCTCCTCGTCGATGTCGCCCATGGCGACGACACGCACCTCGTCGCCGTATTTCTCGCCGAACAGCGCGAGGGCTCCGGCCTCGGTGGCGCGCTCCGGCGTCATCAGCCGCGTCGTCACCTCGGCGTTGCGGCGGATGCGGGCATTGACCTCGTCCTCGACCGCCTGGATGTCGTCCTGCGTCAGCGCCTTGCTGTGGCTGAAATCGAAACGCATGCGGTCGGCGGCGACATGCGAGCCCTTTTGCGTGACATGCTCGCCGAGCCGGCGGCGCAGCGCCTCGTGGATGAGATGGGTGACCGAGTGGTTGGCGCGCAGAGCGGTGCGCCGCTTCACGTCGATCCTAAGCTCGACGGCATCGCCGACCATCAGCGCGCCATGCGTCATCGTGCCGAGATGGACGAAGAGCTCGCCCGCCTTCTTGACCGTGTCGCGCACCGAGAACTCGCCGCCATCGGCGGCGAACATGATGCCGCTATCACCGCTCTGGCCGCCAGATTCGGCGTAGAACGGTGTCTGGTTGACGATGATGGCGGCCTCCTGGCCGCACTTCACGGCCTCGACCGGCTTGCCGTCGACGACGATCGCCTGGATGCTGCCTTCGGCGACATCGGCATCGTAGCCGAGGAACTCGGTCGCGCCGTATTTCTCGCGCAGCTCGAACCAGAGCTGCTCGGTCGCGGTGTCGCCGGAGCCGACCCAGTTCTTGCGCGCCTCGGCGCGTTGGCGCTCCATAGCGCTGTCGAAGGCATCGAGCGCCACCTTGCGGCCACGTGCGCGCAGCACGTCCTGCGTCAGATCGAGCGGGAAACCGTAAGTGTCATAGAGCTTGAACGCGACGTCGCCGGGGAACTCGTCGCTCTTGCCAAGCTTGCCCTCCTCCTCGTCGAGTAGCTTGAGGCCGCGCTCCAGCGTCTGCTTGAACCCCGTCTCCTCGAGCTTCAGCGTCTCGGCGATCAGCGGCTCGGCCCGCACCAGCTCGGGATAGGCGGCGCCCATCTGACGGACCAGAGCCGGCACCAGCCGCCACATCAGCGGCTCCTTGCAGCCGATGATATGGGCATGGCGCATGGCACGGCGCATGATGCGGCGTAGCACGTAGCCACGCCCCTCCTTCGACGGCAGGACGCCGTCGGCGATGAGGAAGGACGAGGCGCGCAGATGGTCGGCGATGACGCGATGCGAGACCGCATACGGCCCATCCGGCGCGACCTGTGCCGCCTCGGCCGAGGCGAGGATGAGGGCGCGCATCAGATCGATGTCGTAATTGTCGTGCTTGCCCTGCATCACCGCGGCGATGCGCTCCAGCCCCATGCCGGTGTCGATCGACGGGCGCGGCAACGGGTTGCGCTCGCCCGGACGCACCTGGTCGAACTGCATGAAGACGAGGTTCCAGATCTCGATGAAGCGGTCGCCGTCGGCGTCGGCGCTGCCGGGCGGGCCGCCCGGGATGTCCTCGCCGTGGTCGTAGAAGATCTCCGAGCATGGGCCGCACGGGCCGCTATCGCCCATCTGCCAGAAATTATCCGAGGTGGCGATGCGGATGATCCTGCTGTCCGGCAGGCCGGCGATCTTGCGCCAATGCCCGGCCGCCTCGTCGTCGTCGGCATAGACGGTGACCAGGAGCTTGTCTCTCGCGAGGCCGAACTCTTTGGTGACCAGATTCCAGGCGAGCTCGATGGCGCGCTCCTTGAAATAGTCGCCGAAGGAGAAATTGCCGAGCATCTCGAAGAAGGTGTGGTGGCGCGCGGTGTAGCCGACATTCTCCAGATCGTTGTGCTTGCCGCCGGCACGCACGCATTTCTGCGAGGTCGCGGCGCGCACGTAACCGCGCTTCTCGGCGCCGGTGAAGACGTTCTTGAACTGCACCATGCCGGCATTGGTGAAGAGCAGGGTCGGATCGTTGCGCGGCACCAGCGGGCTCGAGGCCACGACCTCGTGGCCGTTGCGCGCGAAATAATCCAGGAAGGCGGCTCTGATGTCGTTGGTGCTCTGCATGGCGGAAATGTGGGCCCTTTGCGGCGGCGAGCCAAGGGGCGATGCCCCCGGGCACAGGGTCGTAGCGTTGGCTTTTAGCGCGGCGCCACGCGGATTGTCCAGCCAGCGGGGGTAATTCGCCTGGAAATGCAGGCGGAATGCAGGATGGCGGTTTGCTATCCCCTCTTCCTCGCGAGCCCGCCCTCTCCCGCGCGGGGAGAGGGCTTCGATCAGTCGCCTGCAAAATGGAGGCGGAATGCAGGTGATCCGCTGTAGCCGGATTTAGCATTCCGCAACCTGCGCACGTCATAAAGGACGTGGTGCTTCGACCCGTTCATCAATCCGCGGAAACTGGGATAGACGAAATCGTCCGGGACTTTGGCGCAATCAGCCTCGCAGGCATCGAGATGGCCGAGCTTGAGATGGCACTCGGCACGCAACAGCGGAATCATCGGGCCGAACCACTGATCTTTGGCGTCCCGCGGCTCCGCCTTGTTGAAATCGCTGATGGCGTCGGCATAGCGGTGACGAGCCATCAGCATGCGCGCACGCGAGTAATACGGGAACGCATCTTCCGGAAGAAGTTCGATCACGCGGTAGGCGGATTTCAACGGGAGATCTTTCTCCCCCATCATGTCCAGCACGTGTGCCTTTCGATGGTGTCCGGTATACGCATGCGGCCAATTGGCAATGATCTTGTCGCAAAGCGCCAATGCCTCGCCATGCTTTCCGATGCCGGAAAGTCGGTGAGCCTCATGACTCATTTGGAGTGCATTGCTCATTTGCGCCTCCCGGGACTCTTGCCATGTTCGACGG
>DATAQP010000604.1:0-14417 GCA_036264595.1 Allostellaceae bacterium | reverse complement strand
GCACGCCATCCGTGCGCCCGACGATCTCCTCGACGAGATTGCTCGGCAGCGTCTTGTTGCCCACGATCCGCTCGGCCAAGGCCATCCCAGCGCGCTCATCGAGCCGGCTGAGCGCCAGCATGGTGACGTGCGGCTGGCCGGTCCAGGGTGGCTGGAACTCAGGGCGGAAGCTGATCAGGAGTAACACGGGCAAACGTCGCACCCGCTCGACCGTGAGATCGAGCAGCTCGCGTGAGCTGGGATCGATCCATTGCACGTCCTCGTACACGATCAGCACCGGCTGCTGCCGCGCCAGGCCGGCAAGCTGCCGAAGCAGGGCCTCAAACGTCTTCTCCTTCTTGCGCTGCGGCGCAAGGTTCAACGCCGGGTAACCGTCCGCGGCGGTCTGGATCGACAGCAGTTCGGCCAGGAGCGCCACATCCTCGGACGGCGGCGAGGCCGGCGCGAGCAACACCTCTAGCTTGTCGAGCTTGGCACCGGGGGCGTCGTCGCGCTTGATGCCGGCGGCGCGTTCGAGCTGCGCGATGATCGGGTGAAGGGCGCTGTCTTGATGATGCGGTGAGCAGAAGTGCCGCAAGCGGGTGTACGGTTCGGCTTGGAGATGTTGCAGGAGCGTCGCCGCCAGGCGCGACTTGCCGATGCCCGGCTCGCCCGTGAGCAGCACCACGCGGCCCTCGCCGCCTTTGGCCTGCTGCCATCGCCGGAGCAACAGCTCGATCTCCTCCTCGCGCCCGACGAGCGGCGTCTCGCCCGAGCCACGGCGCAGCGCCTCGTAGCGGCTGTCGACGGCGCTCTCGCCGTGCACGCGCCACGCGCGCACCGGCTCGGCGAAGCCCTTCACCTCGACCGCGCCGAGATCCTCGTACTCGAACAGGCCGCCGGTCAGCCGCCGTGTGCTGGCCGCGATGACGACGCTGTCCGGCCCCGCAACCGCCTGCAAGCGCGCCGCGAGGTTCGGCGTCTCGCCAACGACTGAGCGCTCCCGCACGTCGCGTTGATCGACGAGATCCCCGACGACCACGAGGCCGGTGGCGATGCCGACGCGAACTCGCAATCGCTCGGGTGCTTGGAGCTGCCCGACCCCATTAACAAGAGCGAGGCCCGCCCGCACTGCCCGCTCGGCGTCGTCCTCGTGCGCTTGCGGATAGCCGAAGTACACGAGCACCCCGTCCCCCATGTACTTCGCGACAAACCCATCGAGGCGGGCAACAGTCTCGGCCACGCGTCTGTGGTAGGTGCCGATCACCTCGCGCAGATCCTCGGGATCGAGACGGGATGCCAGCGCTGTCGATCCAACGAGGTCGGAAAACATCACCGTGAGCTGACGGCGCTCGGCGGAAGGGCTCGGAGCGGGTGACAAGGCCGATGGTTCGGCGACCCGCTGCGCGGCGGGCGTCGACGGCCCCGCCGCTGCTGACGTTCGCGCGCTTTCCGTCAGCGCGGCGCCGCAGTCGCCGCAAAACCTTTTGCCCGACGGGTTCTCGGCCCCGCACGCGGCGCAGCGAACCGGCAGCGGCGCGCCGCAGTCGCCGCAAAACTTCTTCCCCTCCGGGTTGGCGCCGCCGCAGCTCGGGCAGTCCATGCCACACCTGACCGCTCGGAGGTGGTCATCGTATCACAGGAGCTGTTGACGCGTCTCTCGGTCAGCATGAACGTCTTCGAGCGTCAGCGCAAAGAGCGCAGGAGCCCGTCCGCGCGCATCGGGTGGCGTCGAACATGATGTCGAATACGGAGATGCCCTTACCGATCAGGAGGGACCTTGCATGTGGACGGCGGAAGCGCGGCAACGGTATGCCTGGACGCGGCGAAAGGAAGGACTTCGCCTTACCGACCCGGAATGGGCTCTCATCGAACCACACCTGCCCAAACACGCGAGCACGGGGCGCCCATAGAAGCACACGCTCCGCACGAATAAGTTGCCGAGACTGTCGACCAGGATGTGCCGCTTGCGGCCGTTGAGCTTCTTGGCCGCGTCGTAGCCGCCTGGTTCTGCCGACGTCTGCTGGTCGATCACGAAACGCTGCCGCATGTTGCCGAGGCGAGATCCGGCTTGGCTCCATCATGCGCTTCGTCCATGCCTTGACGATATGAAGCCACTTACCGGACGGGGCTCTAAGGCTGGTTCAGGAAAAATCCCGGACCCGCGATGCGGCGAAGCTCGGCTCCGGCGTCGCTGCCGAGGGCAACCGCATCGCTGACGGCGCCGTGCCGGCTGGTGCGGTGGCATTGCGTGCCGTCCGGGCTGATCACCATGCCGCGCAGCGACAGCGAGCCGTCGCGTATCTCGGCGAGCGCCGCGATCGGAGTCCGGCACGAGCCGTCGAGCGCCGCCAGCATCGCCCGCTCGGCGGCGATCGTCCATGTCGCCGCGACGTCGTTGAGCGGCGCCAGAAGCTGACGCGTCGCAACATCGTCGGAGCGGCACTCGATGCCGATCGCCCCCTGCGCCACCGCCGGCAGCATCTCGTCGGTCGAGAGGATCGAGGTGATCGCGGCCTCCTCGCCGATGCGGCGCAGACCGGCGAGCGATAGCATCGTCGCATCGCACTCTCCGGCGCCGAGCTTGCGGATGCGGGTTCCTGCGTTGCCGCGGATCGGCACGATGCGCAGATCCGGCCGCAGGTTGAGCGCCTGTGCCGCGCGCCGCGGCGAGGCAGTGCCGAGGATGGCGCCCGGCGGCAGCTCGCGTAGCGTTCTCGCCTTGTGCGAAAGGAACGCATCGCGCGGGTCGTCGCGCGTCAGCAGGCAGCTGATGTCGAGCCCGGGCGGCAGCCAGGTGGCGACATCCTTCATCGAATGCACGGCAAGATCGATGGTGCCGGCGATCAGGGCCTCCTCGATCTCCTTGGTGAAGAGGCCCTTGCCGCCGATCTCGTGGAGCGGGCGGTCCTGCACGCGGTCGCCGGTCGTGCGGATGACGACGATCTCGAGTGCGCCCGGCGCGGCGAGGTCGGGATGCGCGGCGGCGAGCCGGTCGCGCACCATCCCGGCCTGGATCAGTGCCATCGGGCTGCCGCGCGTGCCGATGCGAAGAGGGAGTGGCTGCGCCATGATCTGTTGCCGCGGCATCCTATCGGCGAACTGGGAAAATGCAACTCGCCCATGCCGAGCGGGCTGCCGGGCCGCTTCGTTGGGCTGCCCGCTGGGGACGGCATTTTCCTTGCGCGGCTATGCGCGATGCGGCAAACACTCCCCAGCGATCAATAAACGGGGAGGCAGGGTTCTCATGACACGTTTCATCCATCGCGCAGCTGCATTCGCCGCTGTCCTGGCGACGGCGTCGCTCGCGCCGCCCGCTCATGCGGCAAAAACCGTCCTGACCGTCGGCATGGCGGCGATCGATGCCGGTCGGCTCGATCCGCATCTTTCGGCGACGACCCCCGACAAGGCGCTGTTCGATTGGATGTACAACGGACTTGTGCGCATGAAGCAGGGCACGATGAATCCCGATCCGACGATGATGGAAGGCGATCTTGCCGAAAGCTGGAAGGCGTCCGAGGACGGCAAGCAATGGACCTTCAACCTGCGCAAGGGCGTGCAGTGCCACCAGAACTATGGCGAGTTCACCGCCGATGACGTGGTCTATTCGCTCGCCCGCGCCGGCGACCCCAAGCGCTCCGCCTTCTCGAGCGACTTCAAGGATATCGACAAGGTCGAGGCTGTCGACAAATACACCGTCAAGATCACGCTCAAGAACCCGGTGCCCAGCCTGCTCGGCCTGCTGATCCCCTATCAGGGCGGCAACATGGTCTGCAAGAAGGCCGCCGAGGAGATGGGCGAGAATTTCGCCCAGAAGCCGATCGGCACCGGCCCCTTCATGTTCAGCGAGTACAAATCCAAGGAATCGGTGACGCTGGTCGCCAACCCGCAATATTTCCGCGGCAAGCCGAAGCTCGACAAGATCGTCTATCGCTACATCCTCTCTGACGCGAGCCGTGATCTCGCCTTTACCTCGGGCGAGATCGATCTGACCTACGGCAAGCAGGATCAGACCTGGGTCGACCGCATGAAGAAGGAAAAGGGCGTCGTGGTCGATGTCTTCGACCCGGCCGAGCTCTCGACGCTCTACCTCAACGTCACCAAGCCGCCGCTCGACGATCTGCGCGTACGCCAGGCGATCGCCTACGGCATCAACCGCGACCAGATCGTGCAGTTCAAGGGCAAGGACATCTCGCGCGCCGCCAAGTCGATCGTACCGCTCGGCTATCTCGGACAGAGCGACGACGTGCCGCTGCTGCCCTACGACCCCGAGAAGGCGAAGGCGCTCTTGAAGGAGGCGGGCTACGCCAACGGACTTACCATCCACGTCATCCATACCAACCTTCCCGGCATGCTGTCGATGATGGAAGTCGTCCAGGCGCAGCTCCGCAAGGTCGGCATCACCCTCGACATGGAGGTGGTCGAGCACGCCACCTTCCACGCCAATATCCGCAAGGACATGAGCCCGATCGTCCACTACGCCGCCGGACGTTTCCCGATTGCCGACACCTACCTGACGCAGTTCTTCCATTCGCGCAGCATCGTCGGCACGCCCACCGCGGTGACCAACTTCTCGCATTGCAACGATGCCGATGCCGAGATCGACGCCGCCCGCGTCGAGCCCGACGTCGCCAAGCAGAAGGCGCTGTGGAAGGCCGCGCAGGTCAAGCTGATGACCAAGGTGTGCGGCATCCCGATCTACGAGCAGCCGCAGATCTGGGCCCGCCGCGACACGCTCAATTACGGCTTCCCGCTGAAGGGTTCGCTGAGCCTCGGCCCGGTGATAGACGAGGGAACGCACTTCACCCAGTGAGATGAGAGAGGCCTTGGTCGGGCATAGTGCGTCCTTCGAGACGGCCGCTTCGCGGCCTCCTCAGGATGAGGAGGAGTTGTGCATGCTGGCAACGGTCTCCCTCATCCTGAGGAGCGCTCGAAGAGCGCGTCTCGAAGGACGCACGCTAGCCGTGCAATGGCTTCATTAAGTGCTCGGCTACATCCTCAAGCGCCTGCTGCTCGCGATCCCGACGCTGCTCGCCGTCCTCACCATCGTCTTCGTGCTGGCGCGCGTGCTGCCCGGCGATCCGGCGCAGACAATATTGGGCGACCAGGCGAGCCAGGAGGCGCTCGAAAACATGCGCCACCGGCTCGGCGTCGACAAGCCGATCGGCGCGCAATATGTCGACTTCCTGCTCAACGCCGTGCGCGGCGAGTGGGGCAACTCGCTGGTGACCGGCAAGCCGGTCGTCGAGGAGGTGCGCAACGTCCTGCCCTATACGATCGATCTCACGGTGACCTCGATCGTGCTCGGCGCCGTCATCGGCGTGCCGCTCGGCGTCTGGTCGGCGCTGCGCCGCAATAGCTGGGTCGACTATCTCGCACGCATCGGCTCGTTGCTCGGCCTGTCGTTTCCGGCCTTCGTCTCGGCGATCCTGCTGCTTCTCGCCTTCGCCATCCAGCTGCGCTGGTTTCCGGTGATCAGCGCCGGGCGTCTCGACGATCCGCTCGACCGGCTGCGCAGCCTGGCGCTGCCCGCGGTCAATCTCGGCATCATCATGGCGGCCTATGTGACGCGGGTGACGCGCTCGTCGATGCTCGAAGTGCTCGGCGAGGATTATATCCGCACCGCGCGCGCCAAGGGCGTGCCGACACGGGCGGTCATCTGGCGCCACGCCTTCCGCAACGGCCTCATCCCTGTCGTCACCGTGGTTGGCCTCTATCTCGGCATCTTGATCGGCAATTCCGTGCTGACCGAGATCGTCTTCAACCGGCCGGGGCTCGGCAAGCTCATCGTCAGCGCCTTGAACCAGCGCGACTACACCGTGCTGCAGGGCATGATGGTGGTCTATGCGTTCGCCATCGTCCTGGTCAATCTGCTGACCGATCTCACCTACGGCTTCATCGATCCCAGAGTGAAACGCCAATGAGCGTGAAGCGCCAATGAGTACCCTCGCCCTGCGCCACGGCTCGTCCTATGCGCTGCAGCAGCTCGCGCGCGCCTTCAACGCCAATGCGACCTCGTGGATCGGCCTCGTCACCTTCCTCGCCATAGTCGCCCTCGCCCTCCTCGCGCCTCTGATCTCGCCTTACGATCCGCTCGACCAGGATATCCTGGTGCGACTCGAAGGGCCGTCGGCGGCGCATTGGTTCGGCACTGATTCCTATGGCCGCGACATTCTCTCGCGCCTGCTCTGGGGCGCCAGGCTGTCGCTCGTCATCAGCACCGTCTCGATCCTCACCGCCATGCTGATCGGCGGCATCATCGGCATCCTCGCCGGCTATATCGGCGGCCGTTTCGACATGATCGTCATGCAGGCGATGGACGTGTTGCTTTCCTTCCCCTCGCTGATCATGGGGCTGATGGTCGTGGCGATGCTCGGCGCCAGCATGGGCAATCTGATGATCGCCATCGCGCTCACGGCGATCGCGCCCTTCGCGCGCATCGCCCGAGCACCGACCATACTGGTCAAAGAGCGCGACTATATCGAGGCGTGCCGCGCGCTTGGCTATTCCGATCTACGCATCATGGCGGTGCACATCCTGCCCAACATCATCGCCGAGATCCTCGTCATGGGGTCGCTCTGGCTGGCCACGGCGATCCGCATCGAGGCGTCGCTCAGCTTCATCGGCCTCGGCGTCCGGCCGCCGACGGCAACCTGGGGCGGCATGATCCGCGAAGGCTTCGAGAACATTCTCGACAGCGCATCGCTCTCGGTCTTTCCCAGCCTCGCCATCCTGCTCGTCGTCTTCTCGCTGAACATGCTCGGCGACGGGCTGCGCGACGCCATCGATCCCAAGCTGCGTGGCGGGGAGTAGCGATGACCGCGGACGCCCCGATCATCGCCATCGAGAATCTGGTCACCGAATTTCGCACTGGCGGCGGCTGGCATCCGGCGGTGCGCGACGTCAGCTTCGCCGTGCAGCGCAATGAGACGCTGGCGATCGTCGGCGAATCCGGCTGCGGCAAGAGCGTCACCGCCCTGTCGATCATGGGGCTGGTGCCGCCGGCCAATGGTCGCGTCGCCTCCGGGCATATCCGCTTCGCCGGTCGCGATCTCGTGGGACTCGACGAGGAGGAGATGCGCAAGCTCCGCGGCGACCGCATCTCGATGATCTTCC
Organism: Allostellaceae bacterium; assembly: GCA_036264595.1. GTDB lineage: Bacteria > Pseudomonadota > Alphaproteobacteria > ATCC43930 > CGMCC-115725 > URHD0088. The sequence goes on along the minus strand of DATAQP010000604.1, from coordinate 7,322 downwards.
AGGAACCGATGACCTCGCTCAACCCGGTGCTCACCGTCGGCTTCCAGATCGCGGAGGCGCTGCATTACCATCGCGACATGGGCCGGCGCGAGGCGGATGCCTCCGCGCTCGAGCTGTTCGATCAGGTCAAGATCCCCTCGGCGCGGCAGCGTTTCGCCGACTACCCGCATCAATTCTCGGGCGGCATGCGGCAGCGCGTGATGATCGCCATGGCCCTCGCCTGCCGTCCCGAGCTGCTGCTCGCCGACGAGCCGACGACGGCGCTGGACGTCACCATCCAGGCGCAGGTCCTCTCGCTCCTCGCCGAGCTCAAAGCCGCCTATGGCATGGCGATGATCTTCATCACCCACAATCTCGGCGTCGTCGCATCGATTGCCGACCGCGTTGCCGTCATGTATGCCGGCGAGATCGTCGAGACGGCGCCGGTGAACGAGCTCTTCGCCCGACCGACCCATCCCTATACCGAGCTTCTGCTGCGCTCGATCCCGCGCGTCGATCGCGACACCGTCGGGCTGAGCGCGATCGCCGGCCAGGTGCCGTCGATCGGTGCCATGCCGTCGGGCTGCCGCTTCGCGCCGCGCTGCCCGCTGCGCGAAGAGATCTGCACGCGGCGCGATCCGCTTCTCGTCAAGCTATCCGATCCGGGGGATCACCAGGTGCGCTGCTGGCTGCGTGCCCCGTCGAGCGAGGCCGGACATGGCTGATTCGGTTCTCACCATCCGCGGCTTGCGCAAATTCTTCACCGTGACGCGCGGCTTTCCGCGGTCGCGCACCGTCACCGTGCGCGCGCTCGACGGCATCTCCTTCACGGTGCGCGACGGCGAGGCCTTTGGCCTCGTCGGTGAATCCGGTTGCGGCAAGTCCACGGCCGGGCGTGCCGTCCTTCGCCTCGTCGAGCCCGATGAAGGCGAGATCGTCTTCAAGGGCGAGAACGTCATCACCGCGAGCAAGGCGCGCATGCGCGAGCTGCGCCGCAAGCTGCAGATCATCTTCCAGGACCCCTATGCCTCGCTCAATCCGCGGCGGCGGATCGGCAAGGCGCTGATCGAGCCGATGCGCGTCCACGGCATCGCCGACGAGGCGGAATGCGAGGCGCGGGCGCGCGCCCTCCTTGCCGAGGTCGGCCTGCCCGACAATGCAATGATGCGCTACCCGCACGAGTTCAGCGGCGGGCAGCGCCAGCGCATCGGCATCGCCCGCTCGCTGACGCTCGAGCCCGAATTGCTCGTCGCCGACGAGCCGGTCTCCGCCCTCGACGTCTCTATCCAGTCGCAGATCCTGCTGCTGCTGCAGCGTCTGCAGGAGCGTCGCAAGCTCGCCTTCATCTTCATCTCGCACGATCTCGGCGTCGTGCGCTATTTCTGCCAGAGCATGGCGGTCATGTATCTCGGCCGCATCGTCGAGACCGGTCCGATCCCTGCTATCTTCAAGGAGCCGCTGCATCCCTATACCAAGATGCTGCGCGACGCCTCGCCGGTGCCCGATCCGCTTGTCAAGGTGGCGATGCTGCGCATCGAGGGCGAGGTACCGTCGGCGGTGAACCCGCCGACCGGTTGCCACTTCCACACGCGCTGCCCGCATGTCATGCCGATCTGCCGCACCGTCTATCCGGAGTGGCGGCAGATGGACGACGAGCGCGGCGTCGCCTGCCACCTCCACACGAATTAGGAAAGGAGCGTCCATGCTGTCGCCGGAAGGCCGCGTCGTCATGGTGTCGGGTGCCAATCGCGGGATCGGCCTCGCCGTCGCGCGCTGCCTCTACGACAAGGGCTATCGCCTGAGCCTCGGTGGACGTGATGCGGCGAAGCTCGCCGCCGCGCATGGCGACCTCGACAAGGCGCGCGTCATCACCGTGGCTTTCGATGCGCGCGACCGCGCGAGCTGCGAGGCCTGGGTCGCGCGCACGGCGAGCCAGTTCGGCCGCATCGACGCCCTCGTCAACAATGCCGGCATCTCGCTCAAAATCGGCATCGAGGACGACGACGAGGCAGCCTATGATTCGATGTGGGAGGTCAACGTCAAGGGACCGCTGCGCCTCATCCGCCTCGCTTTGCCCTATCTCAAGCGCTCGGGCAGCGGGCGCGTCGTCAATGTCTCCTCGCTCTCGGGCAAGCGCGTCAAGAACGACAATGCCGGCTACGCGATGAGCAAATTCGCCGTCGTCGCCTTGACCCATGCGGTGCGGCGCATCGGCTGGGATCACGGCGTGCGCGCGACGGCGATCTGTCCGAGCTTCGTCGCCACCGACATGACGGCGCATGTCACTGCCGTAACGCGCGAAGAGATGATCCAGCCCACCGATCTCGCCGAGCTGGTCGCCACCGCCCTCGCTCTCCCGAACAACGCCGTGGTCGCCGAGTTCTTGGTCAATTGCCGGCTCGAGGACATGTTCTAAGGGATGATATGGCTGGCAATAGCAGCATGCGTCCCTCGAGACAGCCGCCTTGGTTTATCCTGAGGAGCCGCCGCAGGCGGCGTCTCGAAGGGCGGCCTCCTCAGGATGAGGGAGATTTCTACGTGGCAGAACCAATGCTCCTCATCCTGAGGAGCGCCGTCAGGCGCATCTCGAAGGACGCGTGATGCCGATCCGAGACACGGCCGACGCACAATTTCGTCGCCTCGCCGAGCACGACCGGCCGGTCGTCCGCTTCGCCATCGACGGCCGCCCCTGCGAGGCGCTCGCTGGCGACACGTTGCTGACCGCGCTGCTGGTCAACGGGCGCAGCCTGCGGTCCTCGGAGTTCGACGACGGGCCGCGCGCCGGATTCTGCCTGATGGGCGCCTGCCAGGATTGCTGGGTCACGCTGGAAGATGGCGACCGGCTGCGCGCCTGCACGAGCTTCGTCGCCGAGGGCATGCGGATCGTCACGCAAGGTGCATCGGACGATGAGCGATAGGAAGCCGGTCATCGTCGGCGCCGGCCCGGCCGGCATAAGCGCCGCGGTGACGCTGGTCGCGGCCGGGCTTACCCCGATCGTCCTCGACGAGGCGCCGCGCAGCGGCGGCCAGATCTATCGCCGCCCGCCGCCCGGCTTCACCCGAAGCCGCCAGGCCCTCTATGGTTTCGAGGCGGCGAAGGCGCGTCGCCTGCATGAGGCATTCGACGCCCTCGCCGGGCGGATCGATTACCGGCCCGAGACGCTGGTCTGGGATATGCGCGGCGGGGCGCTGCATTGTCTCTCCGACGGTCGCAGCAGCGAGATCGCCTATCGCGACCTCATCCTGGCGACCGGCGCGCGCGACCGCATCATCCCCTTTCCGGGCTGGACCCTACCCGGCATCTACACGCTCGGCGGCGCGCAGATCGCCCTCAAATATCAGGGCTGCGCGATCGGCCGGAACATCGTCTTCCTCGGCACCGGGCCGCTGCTCTATCTCGTCGCCTATCAATATGCCAAGGCGGGGGCGACGGTGCTCGCCGTGCTCGACACCGCGCCTTTTGCCGCCAAACGCCGGGGCCTTCCCGGTCTGCTCAAAGGTGCCACGACCTTCGCCAAGGGCCTCTGGTATCTCGCCTCCCTGCGGGCGCGCGGCATCCGCCTCGAAAGCGGCGTGGGGCCGATCGTCGCCGAGGGCGATACGTCCGTCTCGGCGCTGCGCTACCGCGCGGCCGATGGCGTGGAGCATCGCATCGCCTGCGACGGCCTCGCCTTCGGCTTCGGCCTCAGCTCCGAGACGCAGCTCGCCGATCTCGCCGAGATCCCCTTCCGCTACGACGCCGTTCAGCAGCAATTCCTGCCGGCCCGCGAGGTCAGCGGCCGCACCCCTGTCGCAGGCATCTACCTCGCCGGCGACGGTGGCGGGATCGCCGGCGCCGATGCCGCCGAGCTCAGCGGCGAGCGTGCCGCCCTTGCCCTGCTGGAGGATCGCGGCCAGGCGGTGGACAAGCCGCACCTCGCCGCGATCGAGCGTACCCTGCAGCGCATCGCCGGGTTTCGCGCCGCGCTCGAGACCGCCTTCCCCTTCCCCGCGGATTTCGCCGCTGCTATGGCCGACGAGACCATATTGTGCCGCTGCGAGGGCGTGACGGCGGGCGAATTCCGCCGCGCCGCCGCCGAGCTCGGTGCCGCCGAAGTCAACCGCGCCAAAGCGTTCACCCGCTGCGGCATGGGGCGTTGCCAGGGGCGGGTTTGCGGTCCGGCCGCCGCCATCGTGCTGGCGGCGGCGCTGGCGGTGCCGCCAGAGCGCATCGGCCGGCTGCGTGGCCAGGCACCGGTGAAGCCCATCCCCCTGGCGGTGACGGCATGAGCGAGCATCTCACGGCCGACGTCGCGATCATCGGCGGCGGCACCGCCGGCTGCTCGACGGCGCTGCATTTGCGCTGGCGCCGCGCCTCGGTGGTGCTGCTCGAGCGCGGCGTCTGCGGCAGCCAGGCGAGCGGCGTCAATTACGGCGGCGTGCGCCAGCAGGGCCGCGCTCTTGCCGAGCTGCCGCTGGCGCGGCGGTCGCGCGAGATGTGGAGCCGCCTCGCCGGGATCGTCGGCACCGATTGCGAGTTCATGACGACCGGCCACATCAAGCTCGCGCGCAGCGACGCCGACATGGGAGAGCTCGAAGCCTATCGCGAGGCGGTTCGCCCCTACGGGCTCGAGCTCGAGCTATTGGGCCGCAACGCGATCCGGGCGCGCTATGAGTGGCTCGGCGATGCTGCATTCGGCGGCTCGCTGTGCAGCGAGGACGGCGCGGCCAACCCGCGTCTCGTGGCGCCCGCCTTCGCCCGCGCCGCAAGGGCGGCCGGCGCCGATATCCGCGAGAATGCCGAGGTCACCGGGATCGAGCGCGACGGCGGGCAATTCCGGCTGCGCACGACGGACGGGCTCGAAATCCGCGCGGCCAACCTGGTCAATGTCGCCGGCGCCTGGGGCCACGAGATCGCCGCGCGGTTTAGCGAGAGCGTGCCGGAGGACGTCATCGCGCCGAATATGTGCGTCAGCGAGCCGCTGCCCTATTTCATGGTGCCGAATTTCGGCGTCTGCGGCGGCAGCGTCTATGTCCGGCAGATCCCACGCGGCAATGTCATCTTCGGCGGCGGCCGCGGCATCGCCGACCGCGAGCGCTTGCGCGCCTATCCGGTCGCCGCCGCCAGCCTTGCCGCCATGCAGCAGGCCGTCGCGCTGGTGCCGCGCCTGCGCCACGCCCAGCTCATCCGCAGCTGGACCGGCATCGAAGGCATCATGCCCGACGACATCCCTGTCATCGGCCCGAGCCGCACGACAGAGGGCCTCTTTCACGCCTTCGGCTTCTCCGGCCATGGCTTCCAGCTCGGCCCTGTCATCGGCGCGGTGCTCAGCGAGCTCATCCTCGACGGCGCCACGCCGACGCCGATCGAGCCCTTCGATATCGCCAGATTTACCCTTCCCGCGCCGGCAAATCCGTAGGGGCCGGCCTTGTGCCGGCCCGCGGGCGGGCACGAGGCCCGCCCCTACAAGGCGGCGGATTTAGAAGCGGTTTGCGCTATAGGGTTTGAGATCGATTGATGGCAGCGCGCCGATCGCCAGCTCGGCGATCAGTTTGCCGGTGATCGCCGCGCCCATCAGCCCGTAATGCGAATGGCCGAAGGCGAAGAGGACCGAGGGGAATTTCGGCGAGACGTCGATGATAGGCAGCCCGTCCGGCAGCGACGGCCGGCAGCCCATCCACTCGGTCATGCCCTCGGTGTTGAGGCCGGGATACATGCCCTTGCCATGCTGCAGCAGCACCTTGGCGCGGCGATAATCGGGCGGCGCGTCGACGCCGCCGATCTCGACCGTGCCGGCGAAGCGCAGGCCGTTCTCCATCGGCGTCGCGGCGAAGCTGTGATCCTTGTTGCTGATCGGCAGGCGCGGGAAGACGCCCGGATCGGGCAGCATGACGTGGTAGCCGCGCTCGGCCTCGAGCGGCAGCGCGGTGCCGAGCTGCGCGGTCAGGCGATGCGACCATGCGCCGGCGGCGATGACGAGCGTATCGATCGCTAGCTCGCCGCCATCGGTCACCAGCGTCGTCGGCCGCTCGGCGTCGAAGCGGAAGCCGCTCACCGTGCGGCGGAGGATCTTGCCGCCGCCGCGCACGACCTGCTCGGCCAGCACCTGGACGAGGCGGAACGAGTTCACCGAATGGCCGTTCTCGGGGAAGAATAATCCGCTGCGGTAATCCAGCGACAGCGCCGGCTCGAGCTGGTGCAGCTCGGCGGCGCCGACGGGTTCGGCCTTGATCCGGGCCGCCTCGCGCAGCGCGTTGGTCAGCGCGTCGCCGAGCGCACCGTTCTCCTTCTTGGAGACGTAGAGCGCGCCCGACCGCCGGATGAGGTCCTCGGCCCCGGCCGATTTGAGCAGCGGCATATAGGCCTCGACGCAGTTGCCGTGGAGCGCCGCCATGGCGCGCGAGACCTCCCGCACCCGCCGCGACCGCCCCGCCGCGAGGAAGCGGAGCAGCCAGGGCAGCGCCTGCGGCAGATAGGGCCGGCGCACGGCGAGCGGCCCGAGCGGATCGGCGAGCATCCGCGGCACCTGCCAGACGAGATCGGGCATGCTGAACGGAACGCAAGAGCTCGGGCTGATCAGCCCGGCATTGCCGAAGGAGCAGCCTTCGCCGGGCGGAAGCGAATCGACGATGGTGACGCGATAGCCGGCGCGCTGCAGGTAGCTGGCGCAGCCGACCCCGACAATGCCGGCGCCGATGATCGTGACGTGCCTGGCACAGGCCATCTCTTGCTCCCCCGAGTCGCACGTCGAGTAGGTCTCGGATCGTTGCGCGTGGCTACTTGAGCATCGTGCGCGGCAGAATGCAATCGGCCGTGCAACTCGGCGCTTTGCGTGGCGTTACAGCGGGTTTTCCCGACGGTTTCCGCTGAGAAACCGTTACTCGGTCCGGGGATTTGCTTTAGAATGAACCCATGGGCATGTCGCACATGCCTGGCCGCGCCGCAATCGGCCGGTCGTCCCATGGTAACGAGTCCCGCCGAAGCGTGAACGCACTCGACATTATCGTCATCGCCGTCGTCGCGCTCTCGGCGTTGTTCGCCTTCGCGCGCGGCTTCGTCAAGGAATCCCTGTCGATCGCCGCCTGGGTCGGCGCCGGGCTGATCACGCTCTACGGCCTGCCGCATCTGCGCCCGATCGCGCTGAAATACATCAGCACGCCGCTGCTCGCGGACGGCGCCGCCGGCGTCACCCTCTTCGTCGTCAGCCTGATCATCCTGTCGCTGCTCACCTCAGCGATCGCCGGACGGGTCAAGCAGAGCGCGCTGTCGGCCGTGGACCGCGCGCTCGGCCTGCTCTTCGGCGCCTTTCGCGGTATCGTCCTCGCCTGCCTCGGCTTCCTCGCCCTGAGCTGGGCGATCCCCA
>DATAQP010000557.1:0-14593 GCA_036264595.1 Allostellaceae bacterium | reverse complement strand
ATCCGACGCCAAGAGAAAGGCTCCGGCCAAGCCTCCGCCGGATGCGCCGATGCCGATCGTGACCGATCACAAGATGTAGATGAACCATCCGAGTCGGCGCTGGAACGTTCCGCGAACCGATCAATATCTTGTCGCGATTTTTCGCTTGCAATCGCCCCGATTCGGTTATATTTTTCCTTTCCGGATTGAAGCGAGGGGTGAAGTGGAAACGAACTCTGAACGAAGCGGTCACCGGGACGCGAGACACCGAATGCGGGTGTAGGTGACGCCATTTTACGGCGGCGGCGTAGCCAGTACACAACCAGCTCCCTGTCAGCTCCCTGTATTTTCTCTGTTGTTTACAGCCGAACGAGGCTCATCCCGTTTTCGACGTCGCCTGACTCCCGTCGTGTCCCGTCGGATACCTCCAGCCGAGCCGGCTTCCATCTTGGGTTCACCACGCGCAACCGACACAACATACGGTTGCCGGAATCGCGCGACGGCTTGTCGCCGAGACTGCCGGGGGCGTATCATCATCTGCTTTGCCCGACAGTGTCGGGGCGCCCGATGGCACCGATTTCAATAGGATCATCCCAGTGACGATCAATCCACGGCTCGACGGGCTCGGCGAGTACACCTTCACGCAGTTGAACGAGCTGCTGACGCCGGTGAAGCCGCTCGCCAACGCGGCGCCGGTCGTCATGTCGGTCGGCGATCCGCTGCACACCCCGCCCGCCTTCCTCGCCGAGACGATCGCGCGCCATGCCGATGTCTGGAACAGATACCCGCCGATGCAGGGTACGCCTTCCTTCCGCGAGGCCGTCGCCGCCTGGCTGACGCGGCGCTACCGGCTGCCGGAAGCGTATATTTCGGCCGATCGCAACATCCTGCCGCTCGCCGGCACCAAGGAGGGGCTGTTCATGGCCGCCCTCCTCGCCGTGCCCGAGAAGAAGGCCGGCCGGCGTCCGGCGGTGCTGCTGCCCAACCCCTTCTATGTCTGCTATCAGGGCGGCGCCGGCATGTCGGGCGGCGAGGCGGTCTATCTCGACGCCACGGCGGCGACCGGCTTCCTGCCCGATCTCGATGCGATCGACGAGGCGACGCTCGAGCGCACCGCGCTCTTCTACCTCGTCTCGCCGGGCAATCCACAAGGCGCCTGCGCCAGCCTCGACTATCTGAAGCGCGTCATCACCCTGGCGCGCAAATACGATTTCGTCCTCGCGCTCGACGAATGCTATGCCGAGATCTGGGACAAGGCGCCGCCGGTCGGCGGCCTGGAGGCCTGCGCCGCGCTCGGCGGCGACCCCGCCAACGTCCTCGTCTTCCACTCGCTCTCCAAGCGCTCGAGCGCCGCGGGCCTGCGCTCCGGCTTCGTCGCCGGCGACGCCAAGCTGATCGCCGGCTTCACCCGGCTGCGCAGCTATGGCGGCTGCCAGGTGCCGCTGGCCATTCAGGAGGCGGCGACGGCGCTGTGGCGCGACGAGGCGCATGTCGAGGCCAATCGCGCGCTCTATCGCCAGAAGCTCGATGTCGCCGAGGATTTGCTGAAGAACCGTCTCGGCTTCTACCGGCCGCCCGGCGGGTTCTTCCTCTGGCTCGATGTCGGCGACGGCGTCAAGGCGGCCGAGCGTCTGTGGCGCGAGGCGGCGATCCGCACCCTGCCGGGCAGCTACATGGCGAGGCCGAACGCCGCGGGCAAGAATCCGGCCGATGCCTATATCCGCGTCGCCCTCGTCCATGACAACGCGACGATCGGCGCCGCGCTCGAGCGCATGCTGCGCGTGCTGGCGGCCTGAGCCGGGGCCGGAAGGGGCGAGCGATGGGCAATTGGACCGCCAATCTCGACGCCAAGACTCTCGACGGCAAGCGGCGAGCCTGGCCGCCGACGCAATCCTTCTTCCGCCGGCGCCTGTCCGAGGCGGGCGGAAGCGTGCTCTTCCTCGCCGCCCTGCTGCTCGCCGTCGCGCTGGTCACCTACGACCACGAGGACCCGTCCTGGAACCACGCGGTCGATGCGCCGACCCATAACTGGGTCGGGCCCTATGGCGCGACGATATCAGACGTGCTGTGCCAGAGCCTCGGCGCCGCCCCGCTCGTCCTGCCGATCGTCCTCTTCGCCTGGTCGTTCCGGCTGCTGCTCTATCGCGGCATCCCGGCGTTGTGGCTGCGTCTCGCACTGCTGCCGCTGACCACCGTGGCCGCCGCCGCCGCCCTCGCCCTCATTCCCGGCCAGTCCGGCTGGTTGGCGCGCGGCGAGTTCGGCGGCACGCTCGGCAAGATGCTGCTCGGTTTCATCGCCGACACGACGCATCTGTCGCTGCCGATCATCGCGATGGCGGCGGCGGCGCTCGTCGGCCTCGCTCTGCTCTACATCCTCGGCCTGTCATGGCACGACTGGCGCGAGATCGGCCAGGGCGCCGGCCGCGTCGCCGCCGCCTCGGGGCGCGGCAGCGTCGTCGTCGCCGGGCATGGCGCTCGCATTGCCGGCCGATTGCAGGCGATGTGGCGCGCCATCGAATGGCGCCGCCGCGAGGACTCGGCGGATAGCGCCAAGAAGCGCCCGGGCGAGCGCTGCGAGCCGCTTCTCGGCGTGCAGGAAACGCGGCCGGGCCGGGCCAAGCGCTCGGAGGGGCCGGAAGACGACATCGTCGAGCGCACGCAGCCGCGCGCCCTGCCGCCCGACCTCGTCGCGCCCAAGCCGGCCGGCGCCGCGCCCGGGCGACGCGCCACGCCCGTGCGCCAGGCGACGCTCGATCTCAATCCCGACGACGAGCACGTGCTGCCGCCGCTCGACCTCTTGGCGGCGCCGCCGGCGAGCAAGCACACCGCGACGATCAACGAGGAGGCGTTGCAGCAGAACGCCCGCCTGCTCGAGACGGTGCTCGACGATTTCGGCGTCAAGGGTCAGATCGTCAAGGTGCGCCCCGGCCCGGTCGTCACCCTCTACGAGCTCGAGCCGGCGCCCGGCATCAAGGCGTCGCGCATCATCGGCCTCGCCGACGACATCGCCCGCTCGATGAGCGCCGTCTCGGTGCGCGTCGCCGTCGTCCCCGGCCGCAACGTCATCGGCATCGAGCTGCCGAATGCGCGGGCCGAGACGGTGTATCTGCGCGAGCTCCTCGCCTCGGATGCCTATGAGCGGACCTCGGCGCGACTCACCTTGGTGCTCGGCAAGGATATCGGCGGGGCGCCGATCATCGCCGATCTCGCCAAGATGCCGCATCTCCTGATCGCCGGCACCACCGGCTCGGGCAAATCGGTCGGCATCAACACGATGATCCTGTCGATCCTCTACCGGATGCCGCCCGACCAGTGCAAGTTCATCATGGTCGACCCCAAGATGCTCGAGCTCAGCATCTATGACGGCATCCCGCATTTGCTCGCCCCGGTCGTCACCGATCCGCGCAAGGCGGTGATGGCGCTGAAATGGGCGGTGCGCGAGATGGAGAACCGCTACCGCAACATGTCGAAATTAGGCGTGCGCAACATCGAGGGCTATAACGGCCGCCTCGAGGAGGCGCGCAATCGCGGCGAGGTGCTGATGCGCCGCATCCAGACCGGCTTCAACCCCGAGACCGGCCAGCCGATCTTCGAGGAGCAGGTGCTCGACCTGACGCCGCTGCCCTTCATCATCGTCGTCGTCGACGAGATGGCCGACCTCATGCTGGTCGCCGGCAAGGATATCGAGGCGGCAGTGCAGCGCCTGGCCCAGATGGCGCGCGCCGCCGGCATCCATATCATCATGGCGACGCAACGCCCCTCGGTCGACGTCATCACCGGCACGATCAAGGCCAATTTCCCGACCCGCATCTCGTTCCAGGTGACCTCCAAGATCGACAGCCGAACCATTCTGGGCGAGGGCGGCGCCGAGCAGCTCCTCGGCCGCGGCGACATGCTCTACATGGCGGGCGGCGGCCGCATCACCCGCGTCCACGGCCCCTTCGTCGGCGACAAGGAGGTCGAATCGATCGTCGCCTTCTTGAAAAGCCGGGGAGAGCCCACCTGTCTGGACGAGGTCACCGAGGACGAGGAGGCGCCGCTCCTCGCCGAGGATGCCGGCGACGGCGGGGAGTCGGGCGACATGCTCTACGACCAGGCCGTGGCGCTGGTCTGCCGCGAGCGCAAGGCCTCGACGAGCTTCGTGCAGCGCCATCTGCAGATCGGCTACAACCGGGCGGCGCGCATTATCGAGCGGATGGAGAGCGAAGGCGTCGTCAGCGCCGCCAACCATGTCGGCAAGCGCGAGGTTCTCGCCCGCCACGTCGAGTAGGTCGAGCAAGCATTCGTTGCATTGGCGGGGAACGAAGGCGCCCGGAAGCCGTTTGCCCCTTGCAACGAATTTATAGGGCAAGCGAAAGGTCAGGACGGTCTTCTCATGCCAAGGATATCCGCGCTGCGGCGCCTCGCCGCCGTCTTGCTGCTTGCCGCTCTCGCCGCGGTGCCCATCGCCGCCCTGTCGGCCGATGGGGCCGAGGCCGCCGCCGCGCCCCGCGCCGCCGCCCTCAGCCCGCAGGACCGGGCGGATGCCCAGCGCGTCGAGCAATACCTCAACGGCATTCGCAGCCTCTCGGCGCGCTTCCAGCAATACGCCGCCGATGGCGGCACCGCCGGCGGGCAGCTCATCGTCGCCCGGCCCGGCCATATGCGCTTCGAATACGACAAGCCGTCGCCCATCCTGCTGCTCGCCGACGGCACCTTCGTCGTCTATATCGACAACCAGCTGAAGCAGGTGAGCTATCTGCCGATCGGCTCGACCCCGGCCTGGTTCCTGCTGCGCGATACCATCTCGCTCACCGATGGCGTCACCATCACCAAGTTCGAGCGCGGCCCCGGTGCCATCCGAATCACTCTGGTCGAGAACAAATCGCCGGAGAACGGCACGCTGACCCTGACCTTCGGCGACAAGCCGCTCGAGCTCAAGCAATGGACGATCGTAGATCAGCAGGGCAAGTCGACGACGGTGGTGCTGAGCGATCCGCGCTACGGCGTGCCGGTCGATGCCAAGGCCTTCACCTTCGTCGACCCGCGCGACAAGGGGCCGCGCGATGTCCACTAGCCTCGCGCGACCAACACGGATCTAACCCTTCGCTGCCGTCTCGTGCGCCGCCGACAGCGCGGCGTCCTGCGCTCTCACCTCGGCGATGGACGGGCGGGCGTTTATGCGCTCGATGTAAGCCGTGATGACCGGCCCTTCCGGCACCAGCTTGAACATCGTCGTCCAGCTCAGCGCCGTGCCCCACAGAATGTCGGCGGCGGAAAACCGCTCGCCCAGAATGTACGGCCCCTTGGCGAGCTGAGCGGTCAGCGTCTTGAGCATGGTGTCGTAATCGCCGTAGGGCGACATCGCCGCGGGCGCCGGCTCGCGCTTCATCGCACGGTCGACGACGGCGGGCTCGAAAGCCGCGGCGTAGTAGATCAGCCAGCGCAGATAGGGGCCGCGCTGGGGATCATCGAGCGCCGGGGCGAGCTTCGCCTGCGGGAAGAGGTCCGCGAGATAGAGAAAGATCGCGACCTGCTCGGTGATCAGCGCCTCGCCATGCGTCACCGCGGGAACCTTGCCCAGCGGGTTGACCGCGAGATAGGCGGGCTGGCGCTGCTCGCCGGCCTTCATGTTGAGGACGTGCAGCTCGAACGGCGCGCCGAGCTCCTCGAGCAGGATGAGCGCGCCCGACGAACGCGTGTTCGGCGAATGATAGAAGGTGAGCTTGCGATCCTGAGCCATCTCGCCTCGCTTCCGATTCAACCATGAGAAGGACGTAGTCTAGCGCGTCGGCCGGAATGGCGCGATCAGGAGCTGGAGCAGCGCCAGCTCGTCGCGTCCCTCGACGCCGATCGGCATTCCGGCCAGACGCGGCGTCGGCGAGCGGCTGGCGAAGAGGCGATCCCACAGGCTGAGCACCGTCGAATAATTGGAGTCGGTGTCGCGCCGCACGCGGTGATGATGCACCCAATGGATGGACGGGGTGACGACGAGGCGGGAAAGCACCGCCTCGAAGCGGGGCGGCAGCGCCAGGTTCGAGTGATGGAAAATCGCGGCGGCGAGCACCAGCGCTTCGAAGACCACGACCGAGACGATGGGCAGGCCGAGCAGCACGATGGTCGCGGCACGCGCCGCCGCCGATAGCAGCACCTCGCCGAAATGGAAGCGCAGCGCAGAGCTGGTATCGAGCACGCGATCGAGATGATGCATGGCATGAAAGCGCCAGAGCAGCGGAACTTCATGATTGGCGCGGTGCCACCAATAGATCCAGACATCGAGCACCAGAAGGTCGAGGGCAAGTCCGCCGGCACCGCCCCACCAGAGCGGCCGCCACGGCAGCGCGTGCGACGCCGCCCACAGCGAGAGCGGCGCGACGGCAAGCGGCGAGAGCGCCAGATTGGCGAGCCAGAGCCCGAAATTGCGCCCCAGGCGCGGCCAGGCGCCGCCGATCTCCGGCCGCTTCCGGCCGTCGGCCGGATGGAGACGCTCGGCGATGAAGAGCAGCCCCAGCCAGAGGGCGACGGCGACACCTTTCCACGCCAGGGCGACAGCGAGCGTCATGGTCGTGGCGCGATGAGCAGTCCGCTATAGAGGCCAAATACACTCGGCCGCGTTATTTCGGCGCGCTTCGCCAACATGGCAACTATGCTCCGACGTTATTCACTGGGCGATTGCATCGTCAGGGATACTGCAGCATTCTCTGGCGATTCCCAACTGCCGCGACGGCGCCATGTCGAACCGCAATGTCATTCCCACCATCGGCATTCCGAGCTGCGTGCGGGAGATTCGCGAGACGCCCTTCAACGTCGTCGGCGCGAAATACGTCCGCGCCGTCTGGGAGGCGTCTGAGGGCTTGCCGCTGCTCATCCCGGCTTTCGGCGCCACCTTCGAGCCCAGCGAATTGATCGCCCGCTTCGACGGACTGCTGATCACCGGCAGCCCATCCAATGTCGAGCCGCATCACTATAACGGCGAGCCGAGCATCGAGGGCACGCTGCACGATGCCGAGCGCGACGCCACGACCCTGCCGCTGCTGCGCGACGCGCTCGCTGCCGGCCTGCCGATCCTGGCGATCTGCCGCGGCATCCAGGAACTCAACGTCGCCATGGGCGGCACGCTCCATCAGCGGGTCCACGAGGTGCCCGGCCGTCTCAACCACCGCTCGCCGCCAGGCACGGTGGAGGAGAAATACGCCCATCAGGCGCACACCGTCGCGCTGACCGAAGGCGGGTTCTTCGAGCGGCTGACCGGGACGCGCGAGATCACCGTCAACTCGCTGCACAGCCAGGGCATCGATCGCCTGGCGCCCGGTCTCGTCGTCGAGGCAGTGGCGCCGGACGGGCAGATCGAGGCGGTGCGGGCGAGCGGCCCGAGTTTCGCCATCGGCGTGCAGTGGCACCCCGAGTTCCGCGTCATGCAGAACGCCGTCTCGCGCGCGCTCTTCGCCGCCTTCGGCGACGCCTGCCGGGCACGCGCCGCCGGCCGTGCCGGAGCGCGCAGCGCGGCTTAGCCGCCGTCGGCGATTCGCGCCAGCAGGTTCAGCAAGGTCTTGCGCTCGGCGGCGCTGAGCGCGCTGGCAATGTTGCGCTCGTGGGCGGCGACGCGCTTCTCGAGAATGGCGAGCGTCACTGCCCCTTTCTCGCTGAGCTGCAGGGCATGGGAGCGGCGATCGTTCGGCGCCTTCATCCGGCGCACCAGCCCGTCCGCCTCGAGCCGGTCGATGACCGCGACCACCGTCGAGCGATCGATGCCTAGGATGGCGCCGAGCTCGCTCTGGCTGAGCCCGCCATTCGCCGCGATGACCTCGAGCACCCCGAAACGCCCCGGCGTCACGTCGAAATCCGCCATCGCGCGGGCAAAATTCTGGAAAACCGCGATCTGCGCCCGCCGCAGCTGGTAGCCAAGCAGAGTTGGCAGTATGCCGCGCCGAGCGGCACCGGCGTCGCCACCGGCAACATTGCCGGCACCCGCTTTGCGTGCACGCACCGCCATCGCTTCGCCTTTTTCTACCGGCATTGGACGAGCTTCCCCATAAATTTCCAGGCGGACTGCTGGCGCATTGTGCAGGGCGACGGCACGTACCGCAACCGACGCGGCAGAACTTCGCAAACGAGTCCAGGGGGTTCGCTCCTCCTGGGCCGGTAGACATGCAGGTCGCACAGCGAAGCCATGCGGTTTCTGCAATTTGCACGGCGCCAAGCGCCTCCCACGTTAACCTTCAGTGAAGCGGTCGGCGGCCCCTCCTGCCGACTACCCGACAGTCCCCCTGCTGCCGGGTTTCCGTAACAGGCGCTTCCCGCGCCCGGCCATCCCCCCATGGCCGGGCGCTTTTTATTTCTGCCTCGGCGAGTTCGGCGACGAATGGTTAATATTAGTTGGTGACACATACAGTCTGATGAGCCAATTGTTTGCCGCGGCCACCAATGAATGATAGGCTGCAAGCGATGAGCTTTCTCGCCTCAATTCGTCAGCACGACACGCCAATACGCGTCGAGATCGGCCAGACGGTTCTCGAGGCGGCGCTCGCCGCCGGCGTGCCCTATCCGCATGGCTGCCGCTCGGGGAACTGCGGCGCCTGCAAATCGCGCCTCGAATCCGGCGAAGTCGAGATGATGCCCTTTTCCGAATTCGCCCTGAGCGCGGCGGAGCGGCAGGAGGGGCTGATCCTCGCCTGCCGTGCCGTGCCGTGGAACGATGTCAGCCTGGCCTGGCTCGATGCCGACGAGGTCATTGTCCATCCGCTGCGCTATCTGACCTGCCGCGTGGTCGCTCTCGACGACGCGACGCACGACATCAAGCGGCTGCGTCTCGCCATCGAGGCGGGGGGTCCGTTCAGCTTCTCGCCCGGGCAATACGCGGCGCTCACCTTCGCCGGCCAGGCGCCACGCGACTATTCGATGGCCAACCGGCCCGACGAGAGCGAGCTCGAGTTCCACATCAGGCGGACCGCCGGCCGCGGCGCCAGCGTCTACGCCGCCGAGACGCTGCGCATCGGCGAGACGGTCAAGGTCGAGGGACCCTTCGGCAGCTCGTTCCTGCGCGAGAAGCATACCGGGCCGATCCTCGCCGTCGCCGGCGGCTCCGGCCTGGCGCCGATCAAATCCATCGTCGAGAGCGCGCTTGCTGCCGGCATGGCGCAGCGGATCGATCTCTATGTCGGCGTGCGCGCCGAGCGCGATCTCTATCTCGAGGACCATTTCAGCGCCATCGCGTCGCACCACGGCAATTTCCGCTTCATTCCCGTGCTCTCGCAGCCGGCAGGCGCGACGACGCGGCGCTGCGGCTTCGTGCATGAGGCAGCCTTGGCCGACTATCCCGATCTCGACGGCGCCAAGGCCTATCTCGCCGGGCCGCCGGTCATGGTCGAGGCGGCGACGACGGCGCTGCGGGCGCGCGGCATGCGGCGACAGGACATCCATGCCGACGCCTTCTACACCGAGGCCGAGAAGGCGGCGCTGCTCGGCGCCACACAGGACGGGGCAGAGCACAGGGTAGCAGGGGAGACTGCGGCATGAGCGATCTCAAGGGACGCGTCGCCCTCGTCACCGGCGGCGGGCGCGGCATCGGCCGCGCCATCGTCGCGGCGCTGCACGCAGCCGGGGCGAGCGTCGTCATAGCCGATAACGGCACCAGCATAGATGGCGAGGGCGCCGATCCCGGCGTCGCTACCCAGCTCGCGAGCGAGCTCGGCAGTCGCGCCGCCGCCTATGCCGAGAGCATCGCCAGCCCGAGCCGCGCCGCCGCTTCGGTCGATCTCGCGGTGCGCCGCTTCGGCGGGCTCGACATAATCGTCAACAACGCCGCCATCCTGCGCGACGCCTTCATCTTCAAGGCCGATCCGCTCGCCTGGGACGCGGTGCTGCGCAACAACCTCTCCGCCGCCTTCCACATTCTCGCGGCGGCGACGCCGATTCTGCGCGACCAGCACAAGGGCGGACGCGGCGGCGATGCCGGCTGGGGCCGCATCGTCAACATCGTCTCGAGCGCCGGGCTCTACGGCAATTACGGCCAGGCCGCCTATGCCAGCGCCAAGGCCGGGCTGGTCGGGCTCACCCGCGTCGTCGCGCTGGATATGCAACGCAGCAAGGTGACCTGCAACGCCGTCGCGCCCTTCGCCGCGACGCGCGTAACCGAGAGCATCAAGCCGGCCAATCCGGCGCAGGCTGCTTACAAGGAGCGGGCGCTCAAGGTGCCGGCTTCCGCCGTCGCCGAGCTCGTCGCCTTTCTCGCCGGCGACGAAGCCGCGGCGATCACCGGCCAGCTCTTCGGCGTGCGCGGCAAGGAGGTCTTCCTGTTCACGCAGCCACGTCCGGTCGCTCGCCTGGTCAGCCCGGGACCGGGCGGGCTGGGCGACGCCATCGCCGCTTCCTTGGCGCCGCATTACGCCAAGCTGACCACCGATCTCGAGGAATTCGCCAGCGAACCGATCGTCTGAGGACACGCAACGATGACCGCGACCAGCTCCCAGCCCATCAAGACCGAGCCCGTCAAGACCGTCGCCGAGTTCGCCGCCGCGCCGGCGGAGTTCCAGGACGCCATCCGCAGGATCGTGCGCAGCCATTCGATCAACGAGCTCTATGGCGCCCAGGTCTTCGACGAGAAGGCGATCGCCTTCGCGCCGACGCCCTATGCCAAATGGCTGACCTGCCGCGTCGCTATGGAGGAATACGGCCACCATGTCCGCTTCCGCGAGCTTGGCGAGCAGATCGGCATCCCGGCGGCGCAGCTCGTGCCGGGCGAGAAGAAGCCGCTCTCGATTTTCACCTTCCCGCTCGAGAGCTGGGAGGAGTTCTGCGTCATTAAGCTGCTCGCCGACCTCGCCGAGATCCTGCAGGTTGAGGATCTCTTGCATTGCACCTTCCAGCCGCTGCGCAACCTCGCCCGCATGACCATGCCGGAGGAGCGCTTCCACGCGCAGTTCGGCAAGGATTTCTGCACCGATTTGTGCCGCACCGAAGAGGGCAGGGCGAAGGTGCAGGACGCGATCGACCGCTATTTCCCGCTGCTGCCGCCCTTCTTCGGTGCCAGCTCCTCGCAGAACAACGCCACCTTCCGTCGCCTCGGCATCAAGCAGCGGCGCAACGAGGAGATGCGTGCCGACTTTGTTGAGCGCGCCCGCGCCCTGGTGGAAGATGAGCTCAAGCTCAGACTGCCGAAGATCGACGTGGCCGCCTGACCGTTGGCCCAGAGCTGGGAGGATGTCGCCATGACGCCAGACGCCAAGATGCAGGATCCGGAGCGCGCCGCCTTCTACCAGCGCATTGCCGGCCACAGCCTGGCGCCGCTCTGGGAGGTGCTGCATGGCCTCGTCACCAAGACGCCGCAGACGCCGTGCGTGCCGGCGCTGTGGCGCTATGACGAGATCCGGCCGTTCCTCATGGAGGCCGGCAGCCTTATCACCGCGCGCGAGGCCGAGCGGCGCGTCCTCATCCTGCGCAATCCCGGCATGCAGGGCCAGGCGGCGGTCACCCGCACCCTGTTCGCCGGGCTGCAGCTGATCCTGCCCGGCGAGGTCGCGCCGGCGCATCGCCACACGCAATCGGCGCTGCGCTTCGTCATCGAGGGGGAGGGCGCCTATACCTCGGTCGACGGCGAGCGTACGACGATGCATTTCGGCGACTTCATCATCACGCCGTCCTGGACCTGGCACGATCACGGCAATGACGGAGACGGGCCGATGGTCTGGCTCGACGGGCTCGACATCCCGATCGTCACCCTGCTCGATGCCGGCTTCGCCGAGCCGGGCAATGCCGAGCAGCAGATGATCAGCCGTCCCGAGGGCGACAGCCTGGCGCGCTATGGCAGCGGCCTCCTGCCGGTCGACTGGAAGCCCAAGGTCAAGACCTCGCCGATCTTCAACTACCCCTATGCTCGCACCCGCGAGGCGCTCGACACGTTGAGCCAGACGCAGGAGATCGATCCCTGCCACGGCATCAAGCTGCGCTATGTCAATCCGGCAACCGGCGATTTCGCCATGCCGACGATGGCGACCTTCATGCAGCTCCTGCCCAAGGGGTTTTCCTCGTCGCCCTATCGCTCGACCGACGCCACCGTCTATGTCGGCGTCGAGGGCGAGGGCGAGACGCGGGTCGGCGACACGGTCTTTGCCTGGAAGCCGCGCGACATCTTCGTCGTGCCGAGCTGGGCGGCGCATACCCACCACGCCAAGAGCGAAGCGGTGCTCTTCAGCTTCTCCGACCGTCCCATCCAGGACAAGATCGGCCTGTGGCGCGAGGAGCGGCTCACCCATTAACACCACGGACCATACCGCCTGGTTCGCCGCCTGCGGGACGCCGTTGCGCGACGACGAGCGCGCCGCTGCGTCGGCCTATCTCGCCGCATTCGACCTAGCGTCGGCGCCGGTCGAGGGTGTCGCCGACTGGCGCGCCGCTTCGGCGCTCGCCCAGCGCGACGATTGGAGCCGCGACTGGTGGCAGGCCGAGGAGACCGCGCGCACGGCGCTCTACCGCGACGCCACAGCTTCGCTCGGCGAGAACGCGCTGCTCGCCCGGCTGAGCGCCGCGATGGCGGCCACCGCCGATGTGATCCAGCAAGCGGCAACCGAAGCCCTCGCGCGCGCTGGCATCGCCGATGAGGTCCTTTCCCGCGTCGCCGCCGGCGCCGCCTCGCAGGCCTGTCACCAGCGCGCCCTCGCCGAGGCCGCCGGGCGCGGCGCCGATCATGGCTTCGCGATCAAATACGAGCTCTATCGCGGCGGACGCTGGCTGCTCGGCGTTGTCGGCGAGCGCTGCTTCGTGTTCTAGTCCCGCATCGTCGTCAGTCGAGAGAGCGCCATCATGAACTATGCGATTCCCGCCCCGCCGATCACCACCGTGCCGGTCATCGGCGGCGCCGCCTTTCCGGTCCGCCGCATCTATTGCGTCGGCCGCAACTACGCCGCCCATGCCCGCGAGATGGGCCACGACCCGGATCGCGAGGATCCGTTCTTCTTCATGAAGCCGGCTGACGCCATCGTTGCGAATAACAGCGAGGTGCCGTACCCGCCGATGACCAAGGACTATCAGCACGAGATCGAGCTGGTCGTCGCACTCAAGACCGGCGGCTCGAACATCCCGGCGGAGAAGGCGCTCGACTGCGTCTTCGGCTATGCCGTCGGCCTCGACATGACGCGCCGCGACCTCCAGGGGGAGGCCAAGAAGGCCGGTCGGCCGTGGGATTTCGGCAAGGGCTTCGACCACGCTGCGCCCTGTGCCGCGATCTCGCCGGTGAGCCGGGTCGGCCATCTCGACAAGAAGGCGGCGATCTGGCTCGAGGTCAACGGCAAGCCGCGCCAGAAGAGCGACCTCTCGATGCTGATCTGGAGCGTCGGGGAGACGATCGCCTATCTCTCGCGCTACATGATGCTGGCATCAGGCGATCTCATCTACTCGGGAACCCCGGAAGGCGTCGCCGCGGTGGTCAAGGGCGACCGCCTGCACGGCCATGTCGACGGGCTCGAGGACCTCAACGTCACCATCGTCTGACGACACGGTAGGAGAAGCATTTTGGCGCTGACGCTGGCGACCTGGAACATCAATTCGGTGCGGCTGCGCCTCGACCTCGTCCGCCGCTTCATCGACGAGACCAAGCCCGACGTGCTCTGCCTGCAGGAG
Organism: Allostellaceae bacterium; assembly: GCA_036264595.1. Lineage (GTDB taxonomy): Bacteria > Pseudomonadota > Alphaproteobacteria > ATCC43930 > CGMCC-115725 > URHD0088. Next base: position 1,021 of record DATAQP010000557.1, on the reverse strand, counting down.
ACCAAGACGCCGGACGAGCTTTTCCCGCGCGAAGCCTTCGCTGCGCTCGGCTATCGCGACATGCTGGTGCACGGCATGAAGGGTTATAACGGCGTCGCAGTGCTGTCGCGCCTGGGGCTCGACAAGCACGCGACGCCGGGCTGGTGCGAGCGCACCGATTGCCGTCACGGTGTCGTCGAGCTGCCCGGCGGGATCGAGCTGCACAACGTCTACATCCCGGCCGGCGGCGATATTCCCGATCCCGTCGCCAACGACAAATTCGCCCACAAGCTGCGCTTCGTCGACGAGCTCACCGCCTGGTTCGCCGGCGCCAAGCAGGCGAAGCGCAAGGTGATCCTGGTCGGCGATCTCAACATCGCGCCGCTCGAGACCGATGTGTGGTCGCACAAGCAGCTCCTCACCGTCGTCAGCCACACGCCGATCGAGGTCGAGAAGCTCGGCAAGCTGCAAAAGGCCGGCGGCTTCGTCGACGCGGTGCGCCACTTCATCCCGCCGGAAGAGCGGCTCTATTCGTGGTGGAGCTATCGCAACCGCGATTGGGCGGCCTCCAATCGCGGCCGCCGCCTCGACCATATCTGGGTGACGCCGCCGCTGGTCGGCAATCTCGCCAGCGCCGAGGTGATGCGCCCGGTGCGCGGCTGGGAGCGCACCTCCGACCACGTTCCAGTCATCATCCGCCTCGACGGCTAGCATATGGCCCGCGATCTCGGCGCCTTCTTCGCCCCACGCAGCGTCGCGGTGGTCGGCGCCGGGGAGCGGCCGACCTCGTCGGGCGGCGCGGTACTGCAGAATCTGCGCATCGCCGGTTTCGCCGGCGAGATCATTCCGGTCAATCACAAGGGCGGGACGATGTTCGGCCTGCCGGTGCGGCGCAGTCTGCGCGAGCTCAACACGCCGGCCGATCTCGTCGTCATCGTCATCCGCCCCGGCCTCATCAACGCGGCAGTGCGTGAGGCGGCGGCGAGCGGGCATCGCAACCTTCTCATTCTGCCCGGCGGCTTCGCGGAGGCCGGGCCGGAGG
>DATAQP010000546.1:0-16870 GCA_036264595.1 Allostellaceae bacterium | reverse complement strand
GTCGGCCCGTCGCTTGCCGCCATTTTCATCATCTATGGCGGCTATCTCGTCCTCGCCGTGCTGGCGCCGGTCTATTTCCAGATCGCGCTCGGCGCGCCGGTCAGCGAGGCGGGGCTGCTGATGATTCCGCTGCTGCTGTCGAGCGCCATCACCGCCAACATCGCCGGGCAGTGGTCGCGCCGCTCGGGTCGCTACAAGCGTCCGCCGCTGGTCGGCCTGCCGGTCACCGTGGTGGCGCTCGCCGTCGTCGCGCTCTTCGCCGACCGCCTGTCGACGACGCTGGCGTCGATCGTCTTCATGATCGCCGGCTTCGGCCTGGGACCGATCTTTCCGTGCAGCACCGTCGCCGCGCAGAACGCCGTCGATCGCCGCGATCTCGGTGCGGTGAGCGGCGCCATCGGCTTCGCCCGTGCCCTCGGCGGCGCCATCTTCGTCGCCGCCGCCTCGGCGCTGGTGCTCGCCCTCATCGCCGGTGCCCTGCCCGAGACGGGGCACGTCGCCAGCCTCGAGGATCTCGCCCGCCAGGTGCTGCCCATCGACGCAAGGCTGGCAGTGGCGCGCGCCTTCGGCATCATGTTCGGCGCCATCGCATTCTGCTTCGCCCTTGGCCTCGGGCTCTTCGCCCGCGTCGAGGACCGCACCCTGCACGATCGGCCGGCGATCGCCACGGCGCCGCCGAGCGAGTGAGACTCCGCTGCGCGAGCGAGCTGAGCCGCAGCCCAAGATGCCCGACAAGATGGGTGCGCCGTCGCCGGCGGAAATCTATCAGGCGCCCGAGCAAGGGGCATGACGGCCGGACGCCGCCAGTATTGTCCTTGCTTCGCTCGGTCACCATCCCCTCTCCCCGCGGGAGACGGTCAGGGTGAGGGCGTCTCGCCGTAGCAGCACCGGCACCGGTGATGGCGCGGCCGGCACCCTCACCCAACCCTCTCTCGGAGGGAGAGGGCTCGGTGGTGCCGCATCTCGCATTCAGACGTATTTGTCGAGGACGTCGACCGAGCTCTCCCAGCCGAGGCGCTCGAAATTCTCGGCGATCCAGCTTTCCGCGGTGGCATAGCCGAGATCGTGGAGATGCTGCAGGAAGGGCCGCTCGGTATTGATCTTGCTGAGCGCGCCGTATTTCGCCAGCTCGGCCTCTGCGCCGATCTGATGGAAGCGAACCGTCGTGTAGCGCTCGTCGTCGAGCTTGCCGCTCTCGATCAGGCTCGACACTGTAGCGATGCCGAACATCTCGCGCACCAGGCTGGCGTTGAAGGTCATCTCGTTGATGCGGTTGAGGATGTCGCGTGCCGTCACCGGCACGTCGGGCCGGTTCATCGGGTTGATCTGCACGATCACCACGTCGCTGCTGGCGCATTCATTGATCAGCGGATAGATCGCCGGATTGCCGAGATAGCCGCCGTCCCAATAGGCCTCGCCGTCGATCTCGATCGCCTTGAAGGTGAGGGGCATGCAGGCCGAGGCGAGGAGGGTGTCGGTGGTCAATTCAGGCGTGCGGAAGACGCGCGACTTGCAGGTCCGTACATTGGAGGCGGTGACGAACAGCTTGACGTCGGGCCGCGCGCGCAAGGCCGCGAAATCGACGAGATCCTCGAGCGCGTCGCGCAGCGGGTTCATGTTGAGGGGGTTGAGCTGGGTCGGCGCGAAGATGCGGGTCATGAAGTCGACAAGCATGAAGCTCGGATCGTTGTCGACGCGCCAGCCGTCGGTGAGGCCGGGTATGCCGCGGATGAAGCTGCGCGGCAGGCACGAGAGATCGGCGATGCGACCCCAGAATTCGGCGAGCGCGTCGATCGCGCCCTGGCGGCCGCCGGCAATAAAGCCCCCGGCGAAGACGATGCCGTTCATAGCGCCAGCGCTCGTGCCGCTGATGCCGTCGATATAGAGGCGCGGCTCGCTGATCAGCCGGTGCATAACCCCCCAGGTGAAGGCGCCGTGCGAGCCGCCGCCCTGCAGCGCCAGGCTGATATGCTTGACGCCCGGGCGATGCGGTTGCTGCCGGTGAGGCAGCGGTACCTGTCCGGGCAGGCTGAGATCCGAATGGGTCATCGCCTCATCATCAACCGATATGGCTATATGTTGGTAAAGAGGCGACGAGAAACGTCGATTTTGCTTGACCGATTTGGTATTTTGATATACATATAGGATATGATACGGCGCGCTACAAAAAGCAGAAATTCTCCTCGCCATCTCAACTCGGCCGCCTGTTATTTTCCTGTTGTTTACAGGCGAGGGGCCTTTCCCTCTCCCCTCGCGGGAGAGGGAGGGGCCCGTCCCGGCAGGGACGGGAGGGTGAGGGGCTCCACACCGGAATTGGACCATCGCGACGCGGTCGCTTACCCCTCACCTTTCCATTGCTGCGCAATGGGCCTCTTCCTCTCCCGCTCTCGCGGGGACCTTTGGTCCCCGCTGTCGCGGCAGGCGTGGCGCAGCCACGCCGGGAGCGAGGGGAGAGGGGATATTTCACGCCAGCGGGAGGAGCGATGCCGCACCAGTCTCCTGCATTCCACCTGCATTTCCAGGTCGCCGCCACCACCGGACCTGTCGACATCGCGGCGGTATGATCATGGCCAAGCCCCGCGTTGACAGGCTTCCGCTAGCTCTTCATACTCCCGCGCTTTCCGCGTCGCTTCTCTCGCCTCTGGCGTTTGCGCGGCGAGCGATGGAGCCAGGATATGGTGCGCGGTGCAGGCCAACACGGCCGCATGACGAAGGGGTGGCGGGTGCTCTCGCCGGCGCGACGACGACGGTAGGAACCGTTTCGTCCGCTTTTTCGCATCCCTTTTCGCGCAGGCCCCCAAGTGGGCAGCAAGCCCCGAGTGGGCAGGAGAGTCCCGTGATTCCAGCCGTATTGCCGACCTATGCTCGGTACGACCTTACCTTCGAACGGGGCGAGGGCGCTTATCTCTTCGCCACCAACGGGCGGAAATATCTCGATTTCGCCTCGGGCATCGCCGTCACCGTGCTCGGCCATTCGCATCCGCATCTGGTCGCCGCGCTGACCGAGCAGGTCAAGAAGCTCTGGCACACCTCGAATCTCTTCCATATCGCCGGTCAGGAGCGTCTCGCCGAGCGCCTGGTCGCCAACACCTTCGCCGACACCGTGTTCTTCGGCAATTCGGGCGCCGAGGCGCTCGAATGTGCCATCAAGATGGTGCGCAAATATCACGACGAGACCGGCAGTCCCGAAAAATACCGCGTCATCGCCTGCACCGGCTCGTTCCACGGCCGCACGCTGGCGACGCTCGCCGCCGCGGGCAACGAGAAATACCTCAAGGGCTACGCTCCCGATGTCGACGGCTTCGACCACGTTGCTTTCGGCAATCTCAACGAGCTGCGCAACGCCATCGGCAAGGAGACCGCCGCCATACTGGTCGAGCCGGTGCAGGGCGAGGGCGGCATCAAGCCCGCCACGCTCGACTATCTGCGCGGGTTGCGCGCGGTCGCCGACGAGTATGGCCTGCTCCTCGTCTTCGACGAGGTGCAATGCGGCATGGGGCGGACGGGCAAGCTCTTTGCCCATGAATGGGCCGGCATTACCCCCGACATCATGGGCGTCGCCAAGGGGCTGGGCGGCGGTTTTCCGGTCGGCGCCTGCCTTGCCACAGAGCGCGCCGCCGCGCCGATGAAGGCCGGCTCGCACGGCTCGACCTTCGGCGGCAATCCGCTGGCGATGGCCGCCGGCAATGCGGTGCTTGACGTGCTGCTCGCCGACGGGTTCTTGCCCAAGGTCGACGGCGTCGCCCGTCTGCTGTGGCAGCGCCTCGTCGCCGTGGTCGAGAAATATCCCGGCGTCTTCGCGGAAGTGCGCGGCGCCGGGATGATCCTCGGCCTGCGCTGCGTCGTGCCGAACAACGACGTCATCACGAGGCTGCAGGAACAGGGGCTGCTGACGGTGGGCGCCGGCGAGAACGTCATCCGCCTGCTGCCGCCGCTGATCGTCGACGAGCGCCATATCGACGAGGCGGTCGGCATCATCGATCGGGTGGCGCGGAGCTTCGCGACATGAGCCGGCCGACAAACCAAGCGCTGCGGCCGGTCGCGACGTCAGGCACGCCGCCGACGCCCCGCCATTTCCTCGATCTCGACCGGCTCGACACGCCCGAGCTCCGCCGCATCCTCGACATGGGCGTCGCCTTCAAGAAGAGTGGTCGCGGCGGCGCCCGCCCGCTCGCCGGCAAGACGCTGGCGATGATTTTCGAGAAGCCGTCGACACGCACCCGCGTCTCCTTCGAGGTGGCGATGCGCCAGCTCGGCGGCGAGGTCGTACTGCTCGACGCGGTGTCGAGCCAGATGAGCCGAGGCGAGACGGTCGCCGACACGGCACGCGTGCTGTCGCGCTATGTCGACGCCATCATGTTGCGCACGACCCAGGTCTCGAAGCTGGAGGAGATGGCGCAATACGCCACGGTGCCTGTCATCAACGGCCTGACCGATAGCTCGCACCCCTGCCAGCTGATGGCAGACGTCATGACGCTCGAGGAGCATCGCGGTCCGGCGCAGGGCAAGATCGTCGCCTGGAGCGGCGACGGCAACAACGTCGCGGCGAGCTGGGTGCATGCCGCCGTGCGTTTCGATTTCGACCTCCGCATCGCCTGTCCCGACGAGCTTCGCCCGCCGGCGCGGCTGATCGAATGGGCGCGGGCGGCGGGCGGCCGCGTCAGCGTCACCGTCGACCCCGAGCAGGCGGCGCGCGACGCCGATTGCCTGGTCACCGATACCTGGGTGTCGATGGGGGTTGAAGCGAGCGTCAATCGCCACAACATGCTGGCTCCTTATCGCGTCGACGAGCGGCTGATGGCGTGTGCCAAGCCCGCCGCCATCTTCATGCACTGCCTGCCGGTCAAGCGCGGCGAAGAGGTCACCGCCGCGGTGGCCGACGGGCCGCAATCGGTGGTCTGGGACGAGGCGGAGAACCGCCTGCACGCCCAGAAGGGCATCCTCGCCTGGTGCCTCGGCTGATCTCCGTCTCGGCGCGTGGCGCCGTGGAGAGGTCGGCCCATGAGTAGTGCGATGAAGGTTGCCGACGACCTCGTGCAGCCGTTCCAGATCGAGGCGACGTCGTTGCGCGGCCGCCTCGTGCGGCTGGGCGCGGTCGTCGACACCATCCTCACGCGCCACGACTATCCCGAGCCAGTGGCCGCGCTGCTCGGCGAGGCGATCGTCGTGGCGATCATCCTCGCCGGCGCGCTCAAATACGAGGGCGTCTTCACGCTGCAGACCAAGGGCGACGGGCCGGTGCGGCTGATGGTGGCCGACGTCACCAGCGCCGGCGCCGTGCGCGGCTATGCGCAATACGACGCGGCGCTGCTCGCCAAGGCGACCAGCGGATCGCCGGCGGCGCCGGTGCCGCGACTACTCGGCGCTGGCCACATCGCCTTCACCGTCGACCAAGGTGAGCATACCGATCGCTATCAGGGCATCGTCGAGCTGCAGGGCGCCACCCTCGCCGAATGCGCCCATCATTATTTCCGCCAGTCGGAGCAGCTCCAGGCCGGCATCAAGGCGGCGATCGGCCGCGATCCCGCCAGCGGCGCGTGGCGCGCCGGCGGCATCATGCTGCAGCGCCTGCCGGCGGCCGGGCTCGACGCCTTCGCCCGCGAGGCGCAGGAGGATGGTTGGCGCCGCGCCATGGTGTTGATGAGCTCGAGCACGGCGGGTGAGCTGCTGGCGCCCGCGCTGGCGCCGCGCGATCTGCTCTTCCGGCTCTTCCACGAGGACGGCGTGCGGGTATTCGACGCGCACGGCCTTGCGGCCAAGTGCCGCTGCTCGCGCGAGCGCATCGAGCGCATCCTGCGTCAGCTTCCGCCGGCGGATAATGCCGAGATTATCCAGGACGCCCAGATCAACGTCACCTGCGAGTTCTGCAACACGCGCTATTCCTTCGCCCGCGACGAGATAGCCCAGGCGAATACGGGGGCGGGTGCGGGGGAGGGCGCTTGAAGCACCCGGCGGCGCATGCCAGTGTGCGCGCAAGCCAGATTCCACCGCTGAGGCCCGCATGAACCGTTCTGTCGCGTACGCTGCCCTTCTCGGCCTTCTGCTCCTCACTGGCTGCGAGACGCCGGCGACACGGCCGAACTTCCCCGATATCCACTTCACAAACGAGCCACGCTTGCGCGTCGATGTTGCGGCGATCGACCTGCAGAGCGCTTTTCACGCCAAGTTCCAGCCGCCCAATGTAGAGCATCTCTTCCCGGTGCCGCCCGAGCATGCGATGCAGAATTGGGCGGAAGACCGGCTCGGGGCGACCGGCACGTCGCGGCGCATGCGCGTGCTCATTACTGACGCCAGTGTCACCGAAACCCAGCTGCCGAAGACGCCGGGGCTGACCGGCGCCTTCAGGACCGACCAGGCGCAGCGCTACGACATCAAGGCGGCGATGAGCATCGACATCCTCAATGATGGCGGCTTCACCGAGCGCAGCGTCGAGGCTAGCGTCACGCTGACGCGCTCGGTCCCCGAGGGAATCACGCCGAATCAGCGTGACAAGGCCTGGTACGCGATGACCAAGGAGCTCATGGCGGCGCTCGACAAGCAGCTCGAGCAGCGCATGCGCGAGAACTTCACTTTCTACGTCCAGTAGCCGGAGCCGCGTCGTTGCCTCGCCTGACATCTCTCGCCGTCTGGGTTCTGCTGATGGCCGTGCTGAGCGGTTGCAGCGGTCCGCAGGACAGCGTCGATATCGGGCAGCGGCCCTTCACCGCGGTAGCGCGCTTTGTGCCCGGCGACGAGGTGACGTTGATCGAGGTCACGGTCAACGACCGCGAGCCGTTGCGCGCCGCCGAGCTCGTCGGCCCGGATGGCACGGTGATCCCCGCCGAATCCCTGGACGTCAAACAGGCGGTCGCCTATGAGCCGCCTTTCGGTCGCCAGTCGATCATCGGCGGCGGTCCCTCCAGCGTTACGCCGCCGCTTGGCGGCCTCGGCAATTTCGCGCCCGCCGGCTCGCAGACCATGAGCACCGGCCAGATCCATTCGACGGCGCAGATCCGGCTCGACGATCCGCTCGCCTATGCCCGCGATTGGCGGCTCTGGGAGATCCGGCTGCGCATCGGCGATCCGCCCAATGTCAATATCCTGAACCTGCCGGCGCCGCAGCCCCCACCGACGCTGTAAGCCGCCGACGCCGTAAGCTAAGGAGTCGCGCGGCACGCCCAATCGGCGAGGCGGCGCTGGAACGACGCGCCGGCGGCGAGCTGCTCGAGGGTGATGAACTCGTTCGGCTGGTGGCCTTGCTCCATCGAGCCCGGCCCGCAGATCACCGCCGGGATGCCGGCGTTCTGGAACAGCCCGGCCTCGGTGCCGTAGGCGACCACCGTACTCTCATTGGCGCCGGTGAGCTGGCGGGCGAGCTCCTCGGCCGGCGAGCCGGGCTCGGCGATCAGCCCTGGCACGCTGGCGAGGGCGCGTGTCGTGACGTCGGCGCTGGGATGGACCTGACGCAGCCGCGGCAGCAGGTCGGCGGCGATGAAGCGATCGATGCGGGCCCGGATCGCCGCCGGATCGTCGCCCGGTAACGGTCTGAACTCCCAGGTGAACTCGCAGGTGCGCGGGATGATGTTCATCGCCGTGCCGCCGGCGATGGTGCCGATATTGAAGCTCGTATAGGGCGGCTCGAAGCCGCTCTCCGGTCGCGGGGCATGGCGCGCCTCACCGGCGAGGCCGGCGATGCACTGGATGATCTCGCTCGCCGCGACGATGGCGTTGACGCCGCGCTGCGGCGCGCTCGAATGGGCTTCGAGGCCGGTGATCGCAGTGGCGAAGACGTGACAGCCTTTATGCGCGTTGGCGACGGCCATGGCGGTCGGCTCGCCGACGATGACGAGGCTCGGCCGGCCGGTGCCCTGCGGCAGCGCCTCGATGAGGCGCGGCGCGCCGAAGCAGCCGACCTCCTCGTCGAAGGAGAGAGCGAGGTGGAGCGGTCGCCGCAAGGGACGCGTCTTGAACTCCGGGACGAGCGCCAGGGCGATGGCGATGAAGCTCTTCATGTCGGCGGTGCCACGGCCGTAGAGCCGGCCGTCGCGCTCGATCAGCGCGAAGGGATCGCGGTCCCAGGGTTGCCCGGCGACCGGCACCACATCGGTGTGGCCGGAGAGGATGACGCCACCGCCGGCTTCCGCCGGGCCGATCGTGGCGAAGAGATTGGCCTTGCTGCGTCCCTCGTCATAGGTGAGGTGGGCTGCGATGCCGTGGCTGCCGAGATAGTCGGCGACCCAGCGGATGAGATCGAGATTCGAGTTGGTGGAGACGGTGTCGAAAGCGACGAGCCGACGCAGCATGTCGGTGGTGGCCGCTAAGGTGGTTTCAGACATTATCGAGGCCGCCCCGCCCCGGCGTGCCGATCATGGCGAGAAATTCGCGGCGCGTCGTCGGGTCGTTGAGGAAGGCGCCGACCATGGTGCTCGTCACCATGCTGACGCCCGGCTTGTGGACGCCGCGCGTCGTCATGCATTGATGCGCCGCCTCGATGACCACGGCGACGCCCTTGGGCTGCAGCACCTCGCTCAGCGTATTGGCGATCTGCGCCGTCATCTTCTCCTGGATCTGCAGCCGTTTGGCATAGACCTCGACCAGCCGGGCGAGCTTCGAGATGCCGATCACCCGGCGGTCCGGCAAGTAGGCGATATGCGCCTTGCCGATGATCGGCGCGATGTGGTGCTCGCAATGCGATTCGAAGCGGATGTCCTTCAGCACGACCATCTCGTCGTAGCCGTTGATCTCGTCGAAGGTCCGCTGCAGCAGCTCGACCGGATCGGTCTCGTAGCCACGGAAAAACTCCTCGTATGACCGCACCACGCGATCGGGGGTGCCACGCAACCCGGGCCGCGTCGGATCGTCGCCAGCCCATTCGATGAGGGTCCGCACGGCAGCTTCGGCCGCCTCGCGGCTCGGTCGCGCCTGCCGCTTCTTGGCCGGTGCCGAGTCGGCGCTCGCCTGCCGGTGCGCCCGCGCCCGGCCATTTTCTTTGTCCATTGGGTACTCCTGTGCAAAAGCTCAGCACCCTGACACAGGCCGCAGAACGATGCCAATTAGTTTAGGCGGATCGCCTGATGGGGTGAGTCGAGCGAGAACGCCGGGATGGCGACCTCGAAACTCTCGCCGGCGCGGGTTTCCATCTCATAGCTGCCGACCATGATGCCAGAGGGCGTGGCGAGCGGTGTGCCCGAGGTATACTCGAAGCTCTCGCCCGGCGCCAGAACGGGCTCTTCGCCGACGACGCCCGGCCCGCGGACCTCTTTCATGACGCCCATGGCATCGGTAATCCGCCAGTGGCGCCGGCGCAACTGTACGGTGTCCTGGCCGTGATTCTCGATACGGACTTGATAAGCCCAGACATAATGGTTCTCGGCGGGCGACGATTGGTCCTCGAGATAGAACGGCTTTACGGTGACTTTGATCGAGCGCGTGATCTCAGAATACATGGTTAAATCCTGCCGCGGCCAACGGAGCGCCGGGAAGGTTCCTCGACGGCCTCTTCATTTTGGGCGGCCCGTCGTACCCGTCAAGCCCGCCGTTGGTATTGTGGCGATGTCCACCTCGCGCAGATGGCAGGCCACTTGATGCCGCGGACGGGCCTCGCGCATGGCCGGTTTCTCGACCCGGCAGCGATCGAACGCGTAGGGACAGCGCGTGTGAAAGCGGCATCCCGTCGGCGGGTTGATCGGGCTCGGCACGTCGCCCTTGAGGATGATGCGGTCGCGCTTGGCCTCCGGGTCGGGCAGTGGCACGGCCGAGAGCAGCGCCTCGGTATAGGGGTGCAGCGGATTGGCGAAGAGCGACTTCTTGTCTGTCAGCTCGACGATCTTGCCGAGATACATGACGGCGATGCGATGGCTGATATGCTCGACGACGGCGAGATCGTGGGCGACGAATAGATAGGACAGGCCGAACTCGCTCTGCAGGTCCATTAGCAGGTTGATGACCTGCGCCTGGACCGAGACGTCGAGCGCGGAAACCGGCTCGTCGCAGATGATGAGCTTGGGATTGAGGGCGAGGGCGCGGGCGATGCCGATGCGCTGGCGCTGGCCGCCGGAGAATTCGTGCGGATAGCGCCGCATCGCCTCGCCGCGCAACCCGACCTTCTCGAAGAGCTGGGCGACGCGCCGCTCGAGATCGGCGCCGGCGGCAATCGCATAGTTGCGCAGCGGCTCGCCGACGATGTCGCCGACATTCATGCGCGGGTTGAGCGACGAGTAGGGATCCTGAAAGACGACCTGAAGCTCGCGGCGATAGGGCCGCATCTCGGCGCGACTCAGCTGGTCGATGCGCTTGCCGTTCACTTTGACGGTGCCGGAGGTCGGCTCGATCAGCTTGAGGATCGCCTTGCCGGCTGTCGATTTGCCGCAGCCGCTCTCGCCGACGAGGCCGAGCGTCTCGCCGGCGTTGATAATGAAGCTGATGCCGTCGACGGCGAGGACGTTGCCGACAGTCTGCGAGAACATTCCCTTGCGCACGGGGTAGTGCTTCCTCAGGTCAGTGACTTCGAGGAGCGGCGCCGCTGCGCAGTTGCTGCGCGGTTCGGCGCTCATCGTGCCACCCGATCGGAGTGGAAGCAGGCGGCGAGATGCGCCGGCATCTTCACCTCGAGCGGCGGTGCCTCGACATGGCAGCGCTCGCTCGCGAAACTGCAGCGCGGGGCGAACGAACAGCCTTTGATCTCCTCGCGCAGCGACGGCACGGTCCCAGGAATCTCGGTCAGGCGCTCAGGCACGCTCTGCGTCAGCGTCGCGCCGAGCTTAGGCACAGAGGTCAGCAGTCCGAGCGTGTAGGGATGGAGCGGCCGTCGGAACAGCTCGCTGACCGGTGCCTCCTCGACCTTGCGGCCGGCATACATGACGACGACGCGCTGGGCCATCTCGGCGACGACGCCGAGATCATGGGTGATGAGGACGATGGCGGCGCCGATCTTGCGCTTGAGCTCGCGCATGAGATCGAGGATCTGCGCCTGGATGGTGACGTCGAGTGCCGTCGTCGGCTCGTCGGCGATGAGCAGCTTGGGATTGCACGCGAGCGCCATCGCGATCATCACGCGCTGGCGCATGCCACCCGAAAGCTGATGTGGATACTCGCCGACGCGTCGCTCCGCCTCCGGAATATGGACGAGGCGGAGCATCTCGACGGCACGTTGCAGCGCGGCGGCGCGATCGAGGCTCTGATGCAGCATCAGCGTCTCGCCGATCTGCCGGCCGATCGTCAGCACCGGGTTGAGCGAGGTCATCGGCTCCTGGAAGATCATCGAGATGTCGTTACCGCGGATGCGCCGCATCGCCGCGTCGTCGAGCGACAGCAGGTCGACGCCCTGGAAGCGGATGGCGCCCGAGACGATGCGGCCGGGCGGCGTCGGGATGAGGCGCAGGATCGACAGCGAGGTGACCGATTTGCCGCAGCCGCTCTCGCCGACGATGGCCAGTGTCTCGCTCTCGGCGACCTGTAGCGAGACGCCGTCGACGGCGCGCACCACGCCGTCGCGCGTGAAGAAATAGGTGCGCAGATCCTCCACTTCGAGGAGCGGTTTGGTAGCCTGCGGCAGCGGTGCTGCGCGCGTTTCGAGAGCGCTCGTGGTCACGGCTTTCATCACATCCGCCGCGCAAGGCGAGGGTCGAGCGCGTCGCGCAGCCCGTCGCCGATCAGGTTGATCGACAGCACGGCAAGCGACAGGCAGATGCCGGGGAAGAGGATGATGTAATAGGCGACCTGGAACAGGCTGCGACCCTCGGCCATGATGTTCCCCCAGCTCGGGATGTTGGGCGGCGTGCCGGCGCCGATAAAGCTGAGCGCCGCTTCGGTGATCATCGCCGAGGCGGCGATGAAGGTGCCCTGGACGAGCACCGGCGCCAGCGTGTTCGGCAGGATGTGGCGCCAGAGGATGGGCAGGAACCCCGTGCCCGAGGCGATCGCTGCCTCGACGAAAGGCTGCTCGCGCAAGGTCAGCACGACGCCGCGCACCAGGCGGGTGACGCGCGGCACCTCGGCGACGGTGATGGCGAAGATGACGTTGCCCATGCTGGCGCGGGTCAGCGCCATCAGCGCGATGGCGAGCAGCACCGAGGGGATCGACATCAGCCCGTCCATGACGCGCATGAGGATGGCGTCGACGAGGCGAACGAAGCCGGTGAGGAGGCCGAGGACGATGCCCACTGCAGCGCTGAACAGCGCGACCGAGATGCCGATGATGAGCGAGACGCGCGAGCCGTAGATGACACGGCTGTAGACGTCGCGGCCGAGCATGTCGGTGCCGAACCAATACGCGCCGGAGGGCGGCTTCAGCCGGCGGATCGGCGCCAGCGCCTGCGGGTCGACGGTGCCGAGAAAGGGCGCGAAGATCGCTATCAGGATGAGCAGGCCGAGCAGGATTGCGCCGGCCATCGCGGTTGGGTGACGGCGGAAGATCGCGTGCAGCTTGCCGCGTTGCGGGACGCTGAAGGAGGGGGCGATGCCGATGTCTGCTGGGGCGATTGTCATGTCAGTAGCGGATCCGCGGATCGAATAACGTATAGCTGATGTCGACGGCGAGATTGACGAGGACGTACCACGCCGAGAACATCAGGATGACGCCCTGGATGATCGGATAGTCGCGGCGCAGTATGGCATCGACGACGAGACGGCCGATTCCCGGAATGGCGAACACCGTCTCGGTGATGACGACGCCCGAGATGAGCAGCGCGATGCCGATGCCGATGATCGTCGCGATCGGCACGGCGGCGTTCTTCAGGGCATGACCGATGAGGACCTCGCGGTTCGACAGGCCCTTGGCCTGCGCCGTGCGGACATAATCCTGGCTCAGCACGTCGAGCATGCTGGCCCGGGTGATGCGGGCGACCAGTGCGGCATAGAAGAGGCCGAGCGTGACGCTCGGCAGCACCATGTGGCTGAGGAAGGGGCCGAAGCCGTCCCTGATGCTGGTGTAGCCCTGCACCGGGAGGAGATCGAGGCCGATCGAGAAGGTGAAGATCAGGATATAGGCGAGCACGAAGCCGGGGATCGAGAAGCCGGCGACAGCGAAGACCATGACGACGCGGTCGATCCAGCTGCCGGCCTTCCAGGCGGCAATGACGCCGAGCGGGATGGCCACGGGGATGGTGACGAGCAGCGTGCAGATTGTGAGGGCGACGGTCGGCTCAATGCGCTGCTTGATCAGCGTCATTACCGGCAGGTTGGTGAAGATCGAGATGCCGAGATCGCCATGCAGGAGGTTCCACACCCAGCGCCCGAACTGGACGTAGAAGGATTGATCGAGGCCGAGCTTCTCGCGAATGCGGGCGATGTCCTCCAGCGTCGCAGTGTCGCCGGCGATGATGACGGCGGGATCGCCCGGGCTGAGATAGAGCAGCGAGAACACGAAGATCGCTACCACCCCCATGACGGGGATGGTGGCGAGCATGCGGCGGACGATATAAGCGAACATAGAGATTCCGATCGCTATTTCTTGTCGACGTTCCACAGGAATACGACGGGCGCGACGATGATGCCGTCGAGATTCTTGCGATAGGCGGTCGGGCCGAGGAACTGGCCCGTCGGGATATAAGGTACGAAATCGTAGGCCGCCTTCTGAATATCGGCGGCGATCTTCTGCTGGCTGGCGAGGTCCTGCGCCTTGAACCATTCGTCGCGCAGCTTCTCAATGCCCTCGTCCTTGGGCCAGCCGAACCAGGCGCCGTCGCCATTGGTGCGCAGCTGATTGTCGACGGCCGGCGACAGCAGGTCGGGCGCGACGACCCAAGTGTGGAAGAGGTTGTAGCCGCCTTTTTCGACCGGCTCCTTGCTGGTGCGACGGGTGATCAGCGTGCCCCAGTCATTGGCCTGCAGCTCGACGTTGAGCCCGGCCTTCTGCAGGATGTCGGCGGTGACCAGCGCCTGATTCTGCACGATCGACTGGTCCGTGGCGGAGACGATGACGATCTTCTCGCCCTTGTAGCCGGATTCGGCGATCAGCGTCTTCGCCTTGGCGAGATCCGGCCCCTTCTTCATCGGCTCGGCGCCGGCGTCGCTGGCGAGCGGCGTGCCGCAGACGAAGAGCGACCAGCAGACCTGCCAGTTCTTCTCGTCGCCGGCGACCGCGCGCATGTAGTCCTTTTGATCGACCAGGGCGAGCACGGCCTGGCGCAGCTTCTGATTGTTGAAGGGCGGCTGCACGAAGTTGAAGCGCAGTATGCCATGGCTGCCGAGCGGATCGACATTGGCGACCACGACATCCTTGCTCTTGGCGAGCAGCGGCAGGAGATCGGACGGCGGCTGCTCGTACCAATCGGCCTCCCCGGCGGTGAGCGCCGCCGCCGCCGTCGCGGCATCGGGAATGTAGAGCCATTCGACGCGGTCGACCTTGGCGACCTTGCCGCCGGCGGCGAAGCTCGGTGGCTCCTTGCGCGGCACGTAGTCGGTGTTCTTGACGAACACCGCCCTGTTGCCGGGAACCCACTCTTCCTTGACGAACTTGAACGGGCCCGAGCCGATGGTTTCGGTGACTTGCTGGAACGCGTCGGTCTTGGCGACGCGCTCGGGCATGATGAAGGGCGTGTTGCTGCTCAGCTTGGCAAGGCCCTCGATGGTCAGAGGGAAGGGCGATTTGAGGACGATGGTGAAGGTCTTGGCGTCGACCGCCGCCATCTTGTCGACGGACTCCATCAGCTTCTGGCCAAGCGCGTCGCGTTTGCCCCAACGGGCGATCGAGGCGATGCAATCGGCCGGGGTGACGGCGGCGCCGTCGTGCCATTTCAGTCCGTCGCGCAGCGTGAAGGTGTAGGTCAGCTTGTCGTCGCTCACCTTCCAGGTGTCGACCATTTGCGGCTGCGGCTTGAGGTCCTTGTCGAGCGCGAACAGCGTGTCATAGACCATGTAGCCGTAGTTGCGCGTGATATAGGCGGTCGTCCAGATCGGATCGAGGCTCCGGAGATCGGCCTGAGCAATGAAGCGGATCGTCTTGCCAGTCGCCTGCGCGCTCGCTCCTGCGGGGAGCAAGGCTATCGCGAGGAAGAAAATAGCAGTGCAGGCGCGACAGGCGCGCGATCGAACGTTCATCTGACCTCCCTTTGTTCGGGTGCGCCCCCGATTGGGCACGACCTTACGCATTCCCTAGCGGCGAAACAATGCGAAAGGCATGCCAAGGACGACCCGTGCGGTGCGTGGAGCCGGTGCGCCGCCCGGCTGTCCCCGCCGCTGCCCGCCCAATGGGCAGATGCTGGGCGACCGCCCCGTTTGCGAGCAGATTGAGCGGCAAGTTTATTGCTTGTCGATGCTCCATAGGATCGGCAGCGGGGCAGGGACATACCCCGTCAGGTTGCTGCGATAGGCGGTCGGCCGGTCGAACTGGCCGATGGTGATGTAGGGGACGCTGGCATAGGCCTCCTCCTGAATCTCGGCCGCGACCTTCTGCTGCGTGGCAAGGTCCGACGCCGCGAACCAGGCTTCGCGCAGCGCCTCGAGCCTGTCATCGGTCGGCCAGCCGAACCAGCCGCCGAGCCCGTTGCCGCGCAGCTGTGAGTTCTGCGCCGGGTCGGTCATGTCGGGACCGACCGTCGAGGTATGGAAGGCGCTCCAGCCGCCTTTCTCGACCGGCTCCTTGGAAGCGCGGCGGGCGAGCAGCGTCCCCCAGTCGCTCGTCGCGACCTCGACATTGAGCCCGAGCTTGCGCATGAGGTCGGCGGTGACCAGGCTCTCGGCATGGACGATCGCGTAATCGCTCGGATCGAGCAGCACGATCTTCTCGTTCTTGTAGCCGGATTCGCGGACCAGCCGCTTGGCCTTCTCGAGGTCGCGCTTGCCGGCGATGGCGGCCGTCCCGGCGTCGTTGGCGAGCGGCGTGCCGCAGGTGAAGAAAGAATAGCAGACCCGCCACATGGCAGGATCACCAGCCACCGCCGCCATGTACTCCCGCTGGTCGACGGCGTAGAGAAAGGCCTGCCGCAGCTTCGCGTTGTCGAAAGGCGGCTGCAACTGGTTGAAGCGCAAGAGGCCGATCGTGCCGAGCGGATCGGGCTTCTTGTTCACGGTGACCGCCTTGTTGCCGGCGAAGACCGGCAAGAGCTCGCTCGGCACCAGCTCCCACCAATCCACCTCGCCGTTGGCGAGCGCCGCGGCCGCCGTCGCCGAGTCAGGAATGTAGATCCACTCGACGCGGTCGAACTTGACTGCCTTGCCGCCGGCGACCCAGCTCGGCTTCTCCTTGCGCGGCACGTAGTCGGCGAATTTCGCGTAGACGACCTTATGACCGGGCTCCCATTCCTCCTTGACGAATTTGAAGGGACCGGAACCGGTGAAATCGGTGATTTGCTTGTCGGCGTCGGTCTTGGCGACGCGCTCTGGCATGACGAAGGCGCTGCCATGCAGCTTGGCGAGCGCGCCGATGATCAGCGGAAAGGGCTGCTTGAGCGAGATCGTGAAGGTCTTGTCGTCGACCGGCTTCATTGCCACGACGACCTCCATCAGCTTCTGCCCGAAGACGTCGCGCTTGCCCCAGCGCGCGATCGAGGCGATGCAATCCGCCGGCAGGACGGGAAGCCCGTCATGGAACTTCAGCCCATCGCGCAGCGTGAAGCTGTAGGTCAGCTTGTCGTCGCTGACCGACCAGCGATCGACCATCTGGGGATGCGGCTTGAGCTCCTCGTCGAGCGCGAACAGCGTGTCGTAGATCAGATAGGCGTGATGCTGGGTGATGTAGGCCGAGCTCCATACCGGGTCGAGGATGCGCAGATCGGCCTGCGGGATGAAGCGCAGGGTCTTGGAACCGGACTGCGCGTGGGTAAGACTCGGGGTGAGAAGTACGGCGACGGTCGCGATCAGGACGCCGCCTCGGATCACCAAACGCCGCATTGCATCTCCCTGGTTCGGTTCCCTCTCCCCTTGCGGGAGAGGGAGGGGACCCATGCGAAGC
>DATAQP010000540.1:0-8180 GCA_036264595.1 Allostellaceae bacterium | reverse complement strand
GATCTCGAGGCGCGTGACATGGGCGGCCTCGCTGAACGCCGCAGCGACCGCATCGGCGTCGCCATAGTGATAGTCGAGCACGACATTGCCGGGGAGATCGCCATGGATCTGCGGCGCGCCCGGCGCGGTCGCGGTCAGCGGGCTGGTGACGGCGGGCAGGATGTCGACATCGACGATCACCGCCTCCGCCGCGTCCTTGGCCTGCAGAGCGGTCTCGGCGACGACGCAGGCGACCGCCTCGCCGACGAAGCGGACGCGCTCGGTGGCGAGGCCCGGGCGCAGCGGTGCCCGCATCGCCGAGCCGTCGCGATTGGAGAAGGCGACGGCGCATTTCAGCTTCCCGAGCCCGGCGGCGGCGAGGTCGGAACCAGTGTAGATCGCCAGGACGCCCGGCATGGCGCGCGCCTCGGCGACATCGATCGCGCGGATGACGCCATGGGCGTGCCGGCTGCGGACCATCACGGCGTAAGCCTGTCCAGCGAGATTGACGTCGTCCGCATAGCGACCTTCGCCGCGCAGGAGCTTGGGATCCTCCTTGCGCAACACGGGCTGGCCGATGCCGAATTTCAAGAGCTCCTGATCAAGTTCGGCAATGCGATCGTTCACGATGACGCCTTTCCAGTTGTGGGGTATCCACCATGGCCGGGCAGCTGCCGGACCTTGTCCGCCGTCCGTCCGCGTCGCCGCGGCAGATGCGTTCCGCGCCGCAGTATTGGCGAGAGGCGCCGCCATGTTCAAGCGGATGATGAGCGGTGTGGCGGCACGCGAGGCATTGCGCAAGCCCGGCGGCTCGTTCAACTTAGGACGATACGGGTAGCGGCAAAGGCACTATGGATGTTGGTCTATACAAGTGAAGCGATCATGAGCAGGCGAATGCTGTCGTCGCGCCCGCAACCGTGAATTGACGTCGCCCCAGTCGCGCGCCGCGTGACCGACACCCTGCCGGGACAGGCGTAGATTCCGCGACGTCCATCGCGCCTTCAGCGGCGCAAGGAGAGCCACCAGCGATGCGTAACCAACGCCCGAACATGATCGTGCTGCCCGGTGACGGCATCGGCCCGGAGGTCATCGCCCAGGCCGTCCGCATCGTCGAATGGTTCGCCACGCATCGCGGTTTCGATTGCGACGTCAGGCACGAGGAATTCGGCGCGACCGCCTGGCATCGCACCGGCACGATGCTGAAGGACAAGGTGCTCGCCGACATGCTGACGGCCGATGCCGTGCTGTTCGGTGCAATGGGCGGCATAGCGGACGACCACCCGCTCCCCGACGAGGTGCGCCGCAAGGGCGGGTTGTTGCGCGTGCGCCGCGAGATGGCGGTCTTTGCCAATCTTCGCCCGGTCAAGGTCTTCCCCGCCCTCGCCGGCGCGTCCGCTTTGCGCGAGGAGATCGTCCGCGACGTCGACCTCGTCGTCGTGCGCGAGCTCAACGGCGGCATCTATTTCGGCGAGCCGCGCGGCATCGAGACGCTGCCCGATGGCCAGCGCCGCGGCTTCAACACGCAGACCTATACGACATCGGAGATCCAGCGCATCGGCCGCGTCGCCTTCGAGCTCGCGCGCCAGCGGCGGCGCCGCGTCACCTCGGTCGACAAGGCCAATGTGATGGAAAGTGGATTGTTGTGGCGCGAGGAGATGCAGAAACTGCGCGACGATTCCTATCCCGATGTCACGCTCAACCATCTCTACGTCGACAATTGCGCGATGCAGATCATCCGCGCGCCGCGCCAGTTCGACGTGATGGTCACCGACAACATCTTCGGCGACATATTGTCGGATTGCGCTTCGATGATCAGCGGCTCGCTCGGCATGCTGCCTTCGGCCTCGTTGAGCGCTCCCGGTCCCGACGGGCGGCGCCGCGCGCTCTACGAACCCGTGCATGGCAGCGCACCCGACATCGCCGGGCAGAACAAGGCGAACCCGCTCGGCGCCATACTGAGCGTCGCCATGGCGCTGGAGCTCTCCTTCGACCGCGCCGACGACGCGCGGCTCTTGGAGAGCGCCGTCGGAACGGTGCTCTCTGGCGATCGCCGCACTGCCGATATCGCGCGGCCGGGCGTGCCGACGGTGTCGACCACGGAACTGGGCGATGCCGTCATTGCCGCGCTCGACCGGCTGGCGCGTTGACCGGCGGCTTCGCCAACGACATCGAGAGGAAAAGAGATGCGCTGGATCAAGTTTACCGCCGAGGGCAAGACGGCCTACGGGATTCTCGAAGGCGAGCGCATTACCGAGGTCGCCGGCGATCCCTTCGCCGACTGTGAGCGCACCGCTCGCCGCCATGCCCTCGCCGCGGTCAAGGTCGAGGTGCCGGTCATTCCACGCACCTTTTACTGCGCCGGGCTGAACTACACCGCGCACATCAAGGAGCAGGCGGCCAAGGGGGTCGTCTCCGCTGACATCCCGACCAAGCCTGATATCGGCTATCGCGCCGTCAATGCGCTGATCGCCGACGGCGAGAACGTCGTCATCCCGCGCGATGCCAGCGAGAAGGTCCAGTACGAAGGCGAGCTGGTCGCCGTGATCGGCAAGCAGGCCAAGCATCTCAGCGAGGCCGAGGCGCTGTCCTGCGTCCTCGGCTATACGATCGGCAACGACGTCAGCGAGCGGACCTGGCAGCGCTCCGACCGCACCTTCTGGCGCGCCAAGAACAGCGACACGTTCAAGCCGATGGGACCATGGATCGAGACCGATGTGGATCTCGACGCCCTCGAGACCATCGTGCGGGTCAACGGCGCCGAGACGACGCGGTTCCGCACCAACGCGATGCTGTTCGGCGTCGCCGTCTTCATCAGCGCCATGTCGCGCTATCTGACGCTTTATCCCGGCGACGTCATCTGGATGGGCACCGACGGCCATTCGCCGAATCTGAAAGCGGGAGACGTCGT
Organism: Allostellaceae bacterium; assembly: GCA_036264595.1. Classification (GTDB taxonomy): domain Bacteria; phylum Pseudomonadota; class Alphaproteobacteria; order ATCC43930; family CGMCC-115725; genus URHD0088. Next base: position 5,293 of record DATAQP010000540.1, on the reverse strand, counting down.
CGATATCGAGATCGCCGGGATCGGCACGTTAAGCAACAAATTCGTCGCCGAAGGCTGAGCCGGACGGCTCCGGCTCTCGCCCGGCAGAGCGCGCCCGGGAGCATCGGCTGCAAACTGGCCTTGTCGGTAGCCGCCGCCCGCGCCAAGATCGCTGCCGGTGGGGCAATCGACGGGACCGAGGCGTGATCCAGTACGTCATTCGACGGCTTATACAGCTGATTTTCGTGCTGATCGGGGTCAGCCTCGTCATCTTCCTGACCATGCATGTCCTGCCCGGCGACGTCGCGACGATGCTGCTCGGCGACCGGGCGACGAACCTGCAGCTCGAGAATCTGCGCCGCCAGCTCGGCCTCGACCAGCCCATCTACATCCAGTATCTGCGCTTCGCCATCGGCGCGATCCAGGGCGATTTCGGCCTGTCGCTGCGCAGCAACCGCCCTGCCTTCGATGATGTTTGGACAGCCTTTCCGGTGACCATTCAGCTCTCGCTCGCGGCGCTCGCCTTCGCCATCGCCGTCGGCGTGCCGCTCGGCGTCGTCGCCGCCCTCCGGCCGCTGTCGCGCTTCGACAATATCGTCATGACGGTGACGCTGTTCGGCGTCTCGATGCCGATCTTCTGGTACGGGCTGATGATGATCCTGGTGTTCGGCGCCTTCCTCGACTGGCTGCCGATCGGCGGGCTGATGCCGATCGGCGTCGAGCCGCCGCGCGTCACCGGCATGTCCGTGGTCGACAGCATAATCGCCGGCGACTGGAACCTCGTGATCACCAGCCTGCGCCATCTCGTGCTCCCCGCCTGTACCCTCGGCACCATCCCGGTCGCCATCATCACCCGGATCACCCGCTCGGAGATGCTGTCGATGCGCTCGCACGATCACGTGCGGACGGCGCGCGCCAAGGGCCTGCCGGAATGGCGCGTCGTGCTCAAGCACGTGCTGCGCAACGCGCTCATCCCCGTCGTCACGGTCATCGGGCTGCAGCTCGGCCTCCTCCTCTCCGGCGCCGTCCTCACCGAGACGATCTTCTCGCTGCCCGGCCTCGGCCGGCTGATGATCAACGCCATCCTGGCGCGCGACTACCCGGTGGTGCAGGCGGCCGCGCTCTTCACCGCCTTCCTCTTCGTCGTCGTCAATCTCTTCGTCGATCTCAGCTACGCCTGGCTCGACCCGCGGATCCGCTATCGATGACGGTGACCGCTGTCACTCCCACCGCCCGGGCAGCCTGGACCAAGGGCGCGACCAAGCTGCTGCGGCGGCCGACGGCGCGGCTCGGCGCCGGCATCGTCGCCATCTTCCTGCTGCTCACCGTGCTGGCGCCACTCCTCGCGCCCTACAGCCCATTCGACCAGGATTTCGCCGCCGCGCTCCAGCCGCCCTCCGCCGCCCATCCATTCGGCACCGACCAGTACGGTCGCGACGTCTTGAGCCGCGTCATGTACGGCACGCGCATCGCCCTCCTCTCGATCCTCGTCGCCGACGGGTTCGGCCTCGTCGTCGGCACGCTTCTTGGGCTGATTGCCGGCTTTTACGGCAAATGGGTCGATTCGACGGTGATGCGGATCGTCGATGTCCTCCTCGCTTTTCCCTATCTGCTGCTCGCCCTCATCATCGTCGCCGCGCTCGGCCCCGGCCTCCTCAACTCGATGATCGCCATCGGCGTCGTCTATACGCCGCAATATGCGCGCCTGATCCGCGGCCAGGTCCTCTCGGTAAAGACCACGGAATTCGTCCTGGCGGCGCAGGCGATCGGCGCCAACCGGGCGCGCATCATGCTGCGCCACATCCTGCCCAACAGCTTCACCCCGGTCCTGGTCATGGGAACGCTGAGCGCCGGGACGGTGGTCGTCGAGACCGCCGGCCTCTCCTTCCTCGGCATGGGATCGCAGCCGCCCTCGCCCGATTGGGGCGCAGTCCTCGCCGAGGGGCAGGGCTATTTCCTCACCGCCTGGTGGATCGCGACATTTCCCGGCCTTGCCATCTTCGCCGTCGTCATCGGCTTCAATCTGCTGGGCGATGCGCTGCGCGATCATTTCGACCCGCGCCGGCGCAAGGAATGAGCGGCACCGTGACAACGCCGATGACGGAGAACAGGCTGCTCGAGGTCCGCGATCTCACCGTCGAGTTCGCGACCGAGGAAGGCATCGTCCGGGCGGTCGACGACGTCTCCTTTCACATCGAGCGGGGCGAGACGCTGGTCGTCGTCGGCGAATCGGGATCGGGAAAATCGGTGACCAGCCTTGCGGTCATGGGACTGGTCGCCAACCCGCCGGGACGCATCGCCTCCGGCACGATCCTGTTGCGCGGGCGCGACGGTGCGGTGCGCGATCTCGCCCGGCTCGACCATACCGCGCTGCGCCAGATCCGCGGCAACGAGATCGCCATGATCTTCCAGGAGCCGATGACCTCGCTCAATCCGATCTACACGATCGGCGACCAGATCATCGAGGCGATCCGCCTGCATCAGGGTAAGAGCGGTCGCGAGGCCTTCGCGCGCGGCGTCGAGATGCTCGAGCTCCTCGGCATCCCCGAGCCGGCGCGGCGCATGCGCTCCTATCCCCATCAGATGTCGGGCGGCATGCGGCAGCGCGCGATGATCGCCATGGCGCTGTCGTGCCGCCCCACGCTGCTCATCGCCGACGAGCCGACGACGGCCCTCGACGTCACCATCCAGGCGCAGATCCTCGAGCTCATCAAGCGCCTGCAAAGCGAGCTCGGCATGGCGGTGATCTTCATCACCCACAATCTCGGCGTCGCCGCCGAGATCGCCGATCGCATCATGGTGATGTATGCCGGAAAGATCGTCGAGGCTGGACCGGCACGCGCCATCTTCCACCAGCCGCGCATGCCCTACACGATCGGCCTCCTCAACTCGGTGCCGCGCCTCGGCATCGATCGCGCCGCGCAGCACGAGCTAGTCGCCATCTCGGGCAACGTGCCGAGCCCGCGCGACCTGCCGTCCGGCTGCGCCTTCCATCCGCGCTGCAGTCATTTCGCGCCGGCTCTCTGCGATGGCGAGATCCCACCGCTCGAAACCAGCGCGCCGGATCACTTTGTCCGCTGCCTGCGCTGGCGCGACATCGCTCAGCAGGGATCGTCGGAGGAGCGGCGATGAGCGAAGCCGTGCCGTTGCTCGAGATCCGCCATCTCAAGACATGGTTCGAGGCCGGCAGCGGCGTCTTTGGGCGCGGCAAGGGCCACGTCAAGGCGGTCGACGACGTATCCTTCGCCATCGCGCGCGGCGAGGTGCTGGGCCTGGTCGGCGAATCGGGCTCCGGCAAGACGACGGTCGGACGCACCATTCTGCGCCTCATCGATCCGACCGGGGGCGAGATCCTCTTCAAGGGCACCGACATCGCCGGCCTGCCGCAATCGGCGCTGCAGCGCTACCGCCGCGAGGCGCAGCCGATCTTCCAGGATCCTTTCGCCTCGCTCAATCCGCGCATGCGCGTCGAGGAGATCGTCGCCGAGCCGCTCATCGTCCACGATATCGGCAGCGGCCGCGCCGACCGGCGCCAGCGCGTCGTCGAGATTCTGCGCCTGGTCGGCCTGTCATCCGAGCATATGAGCCGCTACCCGCACGAGTTCTCCGGCGGCCAGCGCCAGCGCATCGGCATCGCCCGCGCGCTCGCCGCGGGTCCCGAGTTCATCGTCGCCGACGAGCCGGTCTCGGCGCTCGATGTCTCGATCCAGGCGCAGGTCGTCAACCTGCTGCACGACCTCAAGCGCCGGCTCGGCCTCACCCTCCTCTTCATCGCCCACGACCTCGCCGTGGTCGAGTACATCTCGGACCGCATCGTCGTCATGTATCTCGGCCGCGTCATGGAGAGCGCGCCGGCGAGCGAGCTGTGCCGCAGCCCGAAGCACCCCTATACCGAGGCGCTGCTCTCCGCCGTGCCGGTCCCCGACCCCGACCGCAAGGGCAAGCGCATCTTCCTGCAGGGCGACATACCGAGCCCGATCAACCCGCCCTCGGGCTGCGTCTTCCGCACCCGCTGTCCTTACGCCATCGCGGACTGCGCCGCGATCGAGCCGCAGCTGCGACCAATCGGCGACGGTCACGAGGTCGCCTGCATCCGGGAGGATCTGTCGTGACCTATCGCGGTGTCGGGCGCTGACGACAAAGCCGATTGCGCCGCGCCGTCCTATTGAGTCGTCGTCACCTCGTAGAAGCGGACGTTCCAGCTGGTGCGCGCGAAGCGGAGCCCGACCAGCTTAGCGTTGTAGGCGATTGTCTCTACCTGGTTATGCATCGGGAACCAGATGGCCGCGTCCATCACCATCTTCTGCGCCTGATGATAGAGCTCGTCGCGCGCGGGGCCGTTGGGCGTGCCGCCCGCCGTCTCGAGCAGCTTGTCGAGAGCCGGATCGCTCCACCGCGGCCAATTGAACTTGTACTTGCCCGGCTCGGGAATGTTGCGGCTGTGGAACATGATCTCCAGGACGCTGGGATCGCCGTGGATGAAGCGGAGCGGCAGGATGTCGTAGGTATTGGCGAAGACGATCTCGCTATTGCGCGCAAAGGTGATGTTCTCCACCTTGATGTCGAAGCCGACGCGCTTGGCCTCGGCCTGGACGGCGACGGCGGTCTCGGGCTCGAGCGGCGGCGGCACGTAATAGACCGCGGAAAGCGGCTGGCCGTCCTTCTCGCGGATGCCGCCTGGTCCCATCTTCCACCCCGCCTCCTCAAGCAACGCCTCGGCCTTCTTGCGGTCGAAGGGATAGTACTGCTCGACCCCCGGCCAGTAGCTCGGGCTGGTCGAGCTGAGCGGTCCGAAGGCGGGCTTGGCGGAACCGAAGAAGAGGTTTTGCGCCATGCGCTTGCGGTCGACGGACATGATGAAGGCCTGGCGGACGCGCACGTCCGAGAAGATGCCGCGGCTGGCATTGAGCTGCACGCCAAAGGGCAGACCGCTCGAATCACCGATCATGGTCTTGAACTTGTTGCCCTCGGCGAAGCGCCGCATGTCGAGCGCTGGGGTGAGATCCGAGACGTCGATCTCGCCCGATTCGAGCGCCGCGACCCGCGTGCCGGCCTCCGGGATGAAGCGCGAGACGAGCTTCTTCACCGCACTCGGTCCCTGGCGCTTCATGAAGGACGGTGCCCAGTTGTAGTCGTCGTTGCGCTCCATCACCAGCTGGCGGCCGTGTTCCCACGAAACGAACTTGAACGGGCCGGTGCCGACCGGCGCCTGGGCGAAGCCGTCATTGCCGAGCTTCTTGACCGCGCTCGGGCTCACGATCGAGAGCAGGCTCTCGCTCAACATGGCGGCCACCGGCCCATAGGGCCGCTTGAA